>NZ_JBSFTY010000005.1:0-173316 GCF_053591515.1 Streptomyces sp. NPDC003011 | reverse complement strand
CGTCGTCCTCGGGCATGCCGTCGATGTTCTCGGCGAGGGAGGTGGGCGCCGAGCGGCGGTTCCAGGGGTACTTCGCCAGGAGGTCGGCGGGGCCGTCCCCCGAGGCGAGCCCGGGCACGACGGGCACTCCGAGCGCGACCGGCGGGCCCTCCGGCCCCCGCCCGCTCTACCTCGGCACCTACACCTCGGCCGAGGGCGGCGGCACGGGCATCGGTCTGGCCGCCTACGACGCCGGCAGCGGCCGCGTCACCAGCACGGGGACCCTCACCGGGGTCGGCGACCCGTCGTATCTCGCGGCACATCCCGACGGCCGCACGCTGTACGCGGTCGACGAGCGCGAGGACGGTGCGGTGACCGCCGTACGCCTGGCCGACCGCACGATCCTGGGAAGCCGTAGCACCGGCGGCGCGGGGCCATGCCATCTGTCCGTGCATCCGGGCGGGCGCTGGCTGCTCAGCGCGAACTACGGCTCCGGCAGTGTGGCCGTGCATCCGATCGGCGCGTCGGGAGCGCTCGGCGAGCGCACCGGCCTGGTCACGCACTCCAGCCCCGCGCCCGGGCCGGGCCAGCGGGGCCCGCACGCCCACCAGTTCGTCACCAGCCCCGACGGCGGTCATGTGCTCGCCGTCGACCTGGGCACGGACACGGTGTACACCTACCGGCTGGACGAGACCTCCGGCGAGCTCACCGAGGTCGCTCAGGCCCACACCCGTCCGGGTGCCGGGCCGCGCCACCTCACCTTCCATCCCGGCGGCCGGTACGCCTACCTCGCCAACGAGGTCGACAACACGGTCGCGGTCTGCTCCTACGCCCCGGACACCGGCCGCCTCACCGTGGGCGGGGCCCAGCCGACCGGCACCGGCTCCGGCACCAGCTACCCGGCGCAGATCCTGGTGACCTCGGACGGCGCGTACGCCTATCTCGCCAACCGGGGCCACAACAGCCTCACGCGCTACGCGGTGGAGGCGGACGGCGCCCGGCTCCGGCTGCTGGACACGGTGCCGGTGTCCGGCGACTTCCCCCGTCAGATCGCCTTCTCGCCGGACGGGTCGCTGCTGTTCGCGGCGAACCAGAGGTCCTCCACGGTGAGCGTGTTCCATGTGGACACCGGCACCGGAGAACTCCGGCTCGCGGGTGAGCCGTTCGCCTCACCCGTCGCCGTCTGTGCGCTGCCGCTGTAGCGCCCGCGGGCAGGAAGCGGCGCTCGCCTGGGTGAGCAGGACGTGCATGCGTTCGGTGAGCTGGCCGACGTCGTCGGCGGGCGCGTGGAACGCCAGGCGTACGTCACCGTGGGCGCGGGCGCGTTCGATGCGCAGCGTCAGCCCGTGCCGGTCGACCGCGAGGGGCTGGACGCGGACCGCGCCGTGCAGGCTGTCGGAGTCCACGAGCCGGGTGAGCCGTTCCACCGCGTCGGCGTGGCAGTCGGCGAGGTGGCCGATCAGCCGGGCCTCGGCGGTGGCCAGCGGGTCGGGCACCGCGGAGGCGAACTCGTCGAGGTCGACGACCACCGCCGCGGCCGGGTCGCGCAGCACCACCCGCGTGGCCCGGAACGCCAGGCGGCCGTCCTCGGGGACGAACCAGCCGGCCATCCACAGCCGGGCGCGGATCCGGTGGCGGACGGGGACGGGCGCGACGTCGGCGAACTCCAGGACGGCGGACGGTTCGCCGCGGGGCGCGCAGACCGCCGCCGCGAGCAGGGTGCTGTCCTCGGGCACGTCGAGGATCACCCGGCCGTCCTCGGCCACGGAATGCGCGCCGACGAGCTCCTCGCGCCCGCCCTCCGCGGTCACCGCGCAGGACCACGCGGCGGCGAGCACCGACCGGGCCCGCTCCGCAGCGGACGGCGCGGCCGTCCAGCTTCCGCTGTCACCCATCCCACATCCTCCTTAGGTAAGCCTTGCCTAACCTATCGAAGATCGGCGATGAAACCAACCAGGGAGCACCTGTGAATGTGTTCCCGGTGCCCGGCGGACGCCGATCGGCCCTGCCTCAGGGCGCGATGACCCCCAGCAGCGCCCGCGCGCACAGGTCGCGCACCTGGTCGTGGGAGAGGTGCGAACCGCGCAGCCACTCCAGGCAGACGGCGGTGGTGAAGGCCAGCCAGCCGCGCACGGCCAGCTTCAGGTCGGGGCGCGTCCGGGACAGCGGGCCGAACTCGGGGTCCGCGGCCAGGGCGGCGAGGATCTGGCGTTCCTGGGCGGCCAGCGCCCGCCGGTAGACCCCGCGCACGGCGCGGTCGCCCGCCGCGTCGGCCCGGTGGAAGGCCCGGTATCCGTGGGCGTGCGCCTGGACGTACTCCAGGTAGGCGTCGAGGCCGGCGGTGAGCTGCTCACGGACCGGGACTCCGGGCACGGCCTCCGTCAGACGCAGCATCCGCGCGCTCTCGCGTTCGACGACCGCCGCGAAGAAATCCCGTTTGGTCGGGAAGTAGTGGTAGAGCAGCCCGCGGGAGACTCCGGCGATCTCCGCGACCTGCTCGATCCAGACGTCGTCGTAGGGGCTCTCCGAGAACAGCCGCGCACCCACCGAGAGCAACTGCTCCCGGCGCTCCCCGGTGCTGAGCCGGCGACGTGTGCGCTCGCCCTGTTCCGCGGCCATGTCCGCACCTTACTTGACCTCGATTCACCAGCCGGACGACACTGGGGCGCTATTGAACCGGTGTACAACATGCTCGACCTGCCGCGGGATCGAGGGAGATGGCGTCATGGCGGAGACGATCACAGGGACCGGGCTGCCGAGGGGATTCCGTGGCGCCGAGCAGGGCTGGCCGGAGTTGCGGCGCATCCCGCATCCGCCCCGCCGGCTTCCCCTGCTGGGTGACGTGATCGGTGCCAGCGGACGCGCGCCGCTGCAGGACACCCTGCGGCACGCACGGCGGCTGGGGCCGATCTTCCGGCGCAAGGCGTTCGGCAGGGAGTTCGTGTTCACCTGGGGCGCCGAACTCGTGGCCGACCTGGCCGACGAGTCGCGGTTCGCCAAGCACGTGGGCCTCGGGGTCGCCAACCTGCGGCCGGTGGCCGGGGACGGGCTGTTCACGGCGTACAACCACGAGCCCAACTGGCAGCTGGCGCACGACGTCCTGGCTCCCGGCTTCAACCGGGAGGCCATGGAGGGCTACCACCGGACGATGCTGGCGGTGGCCGGGCGGCTCACCGGCCACTGGGACGGTGAACTGGCGGCGGGGCGCCCGGTGGACGTGCCCGGCGACATGACCAAGCTGACCCTGGAGACGATCGCGCGGACCGGTTTCGGGCACGACTTCGGCTCCTTCGAACGCTCCCGCCCGCACCCCTTCATCACCGCGATGGTGGGCACGCTCACCTACGCGCAGCTGCTCAACACCGTGCCGTCCCCGCTGCTGCTGCGCCGGGCCGCCCGCCGCAACGAGACCGACATCGCCCACCTCAACCGCACGGTGGACGAGCTGGTCCGCGCCCGGCGCGCGAGCGGGCAGGGGGGCGGCGACCTGCTGGACCGGATGCTGGACACGGCCCATCCGGAGACCGGGGAGCGGCTGTCGGTGGAGAACGTGCGGCGCCAGGTCATCACCTTCCTGATCGCGGGCCACGAGACCACCTCCGGCGCGCTCTCCTTCGCCCTGCACTACCTCTCCCGCCATCCGGAGGTCGCCGCCCGCGCCCGCGCCGAGGTGGACCAGGTGTGGGGCGCGACGGCGGTGCCCGGCTACGACCAGGTGGCCAGGCTGCGGTACGTGCGCCGGGTGCTGGACGAGTCGCTGCGGCTGTGGCCGACGGCGCCCGCCTTCGCGCGGGAGGCCCGCGCGGACACCGTGCTGGCGGGGACGCATCCGATGCGGCGGGGGGCGTGGACGCTCATCCTCATGCCGATGCTGCACCGGGACCCTTCCGTCTGGGGCGCCGACGCCGGGCGGTTCGACCCGGACCGTTTCGAGGCACGGGCCGTACGGTCCCGGCCGCCGCACACCTACAAGCCCTTCGGGACCGGGGTGCGGGCCTGCATAGGACGGCAGTTCGCCCTGCACGAGGCCACCCTGGTGCTGGGACTGCTGCTGCGCCGCTACGAGCTGCGGGCCGACCCGGCGTACCGGCTGCGGGTGACCGAGCGGCTCACCCTGATGCCGGAGGGGCTGCGGCTGCGGCTGGAGCGGCGGTCCGGTGCCGCGACCGCCCCGGCCGGGGTGCGCCGCGCCGACGTCTCCTCCGCGCCGGACGGGAGCGAGGCCCCGTCAGCAGACCGCTGTCCAGTGCGCCGGCCGGGTGACTGACCCGGGCAGCCGGGTGCCCGGGCCGCCCCTGGCCGCGTTCAGCTGGGGCTGGGTGAGGAAGAAGGCACCGGTCAGGTCGGCGTCCGTGAGGCCGGCGTCGCGCAGGTCGGCACCGATCAGGTCCGCGCCGCGCAGGTCGGCGCCGCGCAGGTCGGCGCCCCTGAGGTCGGCGCCCTTGAGGCGGGCTCCCATCAGGTCCGCGCCCCGGCGGTTCTTCTTCCGGCCGCCCGTCCCGGCCCGCGCGAGCTCGCTGGTCCTCAGCAGGAGCACGTTGACCTGCTGCCGGTGGGCGCCCACGTCCAGGGCCCCGAGTTCTTCCGGGCCCCGGCGGGTCAGTGCCTCGGTCTCGTCCAGGGCGCGGCGCAGGCCGGCGTGGACCGGGCGGGCGGCCGGCAGGGTGAGCGCCTCGGTGAGGTACCAGAGCAGTTCGTGCAGCCGGCGGACGACCGGGAAGACGTCGAGCATGCGCCGGGTGTGCTCGGGCGGGCCCGTGCGCCAGTCCCGTCCGCCGAAGGTGATCTGTGAGACCTTCTGGCCCGCGCCGAAACAGTCGTAGACCGTGCAGCCGGTGAAGCCCTCGGTCCGCAGTTCCGCGTGGATGCCGCAACGATGGTCGCCCCCGAGGTTGGGGCAGGGCCGTCCGGCCGGCTTGTCGATCGCGAAGTCCGCCGAGGCGGCGAACGGCAGGGCGACGCAGCACAGGCCGGAACAGCGTCGGCAGTCACCGCGCAGGCCGGCCCGGTCGGTCGTGTGGTCAGGCATCCCGCCAGCCTACTTACCGGCGGGTAGTGACCCGGACTCCGCCCGTCCGGAACGGAAACTCACCGAGGGGTTTCCGGCACTGTGGGGGTCCTCTCATCCAACGGAAAACAACCTCGGCTACCACTGGGGCAGGAACCGAACGAACCAGGAGCCGACCCCGGACCGAGGAGAGACGTCATGTGCAGCCACCAGCCGCCGTGCCCCACCGCGGACAGTCCCGGCCACCGCGCCGCCGTCATCGTGTCGGCCCACCCCGAACAGGGCTGGAGCCTGCTGTGCGACGGCACCATCGTGTTCGACGACACCGGTGAACTCCTGCCGGACGGACGGGTGGTGAGCCCGCGGCGCGTCCCGGGTGCGGCGGCCGTGGCCGCCTGAGTCAGCCGAGGCCGTCGGGCAGGTCCAGTTCGGCGAGGCGCTCGGGGTCGGCGAGGATGTGCATCGCGACGATCCGCCCGTCGGCGACCACCAGGTGCATGACGGTGAGCAGGCGCCCTTCGGAGACGTTGACCAGGCCGACCGCGCCGTTGACCAGCACCGGCCGGGCGAGCGGGGTGAACTCCCGGAACAGCATGGCCTGTTCGGCGACCGGCCTGGCCCCGCGCAGCAGTGTGGACGCCGCCGCGCCGGTCAGGGCTCCGGAGTCGGCCCGCAGCACGGCATCGGGGTGCAGGACCGCGACCAGTGCCTCGAAGTCCCCCGCCAGCGAGGCCGCCATGAAGGCGTCGACGACCTTGCGCTGCCGTCCGAGGTCCGGGTCGGCCGCGGGCGTGGCCCCCTGCACCCGGCGCCGGGCACGGCTGGCCAGTTGGCGGGTCGCGGCGGCACTGCGGTCCACGATCGGCGCGATCTCGTCGAAGGGCACCGCGAACATGTCGTGCAGGACGAACGCGAGCCGCTCGGCGGGCTCCAGCGTCTCCAGGACGATCAGGAGGGCGAGGCCCACCGAGTCGGCCCGCAGGGCCTCCTGTTCCGGGTCCGTCACCCCCAGGGGCCGGATCACGGGGTCGGGGACGAAGGTGTCGTCCAGGGGATCCTCACGACGTCCGGTGCGCCAGCGCAGCATGTCGAGGCAGACCCGGCCGGTCACGGTGGTCAGCCAGCCGCCGAGGTTGCGGATCTCCCCCGCGTCGACGCGGCCCAGCTTCAGCCAGGTCTCCTGGACGGCGTCCTCCGCCTCGGCCAGCGAACCCAGCATGCGGTAGGCCACCGCCCGCAGCTGACCGCGGTGCTGTTCGAAGCGGTCCGCCAGAAGTTCCGTCTCGTCCACGCCGTCCCCCATGCCCAGTCCGGTGCCCGCCGTGTGAAGGCGTGATGATCCAACCACGCCCGCACGCCGCTGTGAACGCCGTTTCTCTGACACGGCGGGCGTCCGGTACCGCGACGCCTCGGCGGTTCAGTACCGCTGTGTCTGGGCGAACTCCGGTGTCGGCGCCGGCCGGGCGGTGGAGGGGTGGGCCGGCGCCGTCGGCGTCCGTGCCGCACGACACCAGCGTGACCGTGCCGGCCAGGATGACGGCCGTCCGCCGGGAGCGGGCACGGGTGACGAGGGGGCCGTCATCGAGCCTTCCGAGCCGCGGGCAGACGCACGGCACGCTATGGCGGGGCTGTGGCAGGGCTTGTCGTGCCGTCGGCGGACGGCCGCCGCCTGGGGAACGCTCAGCGCGCCGCGAGGCTGGAGCGTCGCACCACCAGCTCCGGCTGGAGCACGACCCTGCGGTGCTCGTGCTGCCGCGCCGCGGTCTCCTCCTCCGTCTCCTCCAGGAGGAGCTCGGCGGCCAGGGCGCCCATGGTGACCGCGGGCTGGCGGACCGAGGTGAGCGGGACGGCCGCGGCGGCGGCGAACTCGATGTCGTCGTAGCCGACGATCGCGAGGTCGTCGGGGACACCGACGCCCGCCGCGTACATGGCCTGCAGGACGCCCAGGGCGAGCAGGTCGTTGGCGCAGAACACGGCGGTCGGGCGGTCGGCGAGGCCGAGCAGGCGGGCGCCGGCGTCCCGGCCGGCGGCCACGTCCAGCCGCTCGGTGGGCAGTTCCCGCAGGCACTGCGGGCCGAGGCCGGCCTCGGCGAGCGCGTTCAGGGCGCCCGTACGGCGGTCCCGGACCTGGTTGAGACCGGGCGGGCCGCTGACGTACGCGATGGAGCGGTGTCCGGCGTCCACGAGGTGGCGGACGGCGAGCGCGCCGCCCGCCACGTCGTCGACGGAGACCGAGCACTCGGTGGTGCCCTCGGCGACCCGGTCGACGAGGACGAAGGGGATGCCGTGGCGCCGGAACGACTTGATGTTGCGGCCGGTCGCGTCCGCGGGGGTCAGCAGCACGCCCCGGACCCGCTGCTCGGCGAAGAGCGAGAGGTAGTCCGCCTCCTCGCCGGCGTTCTGGGCGCTGTTGCAGACCATCACGCCGAGTCCGGCCTCGCGTGCGGCCCGCTCGGCACCGCGCGCCACGTCGACGAAGAAGGGGTTGCCCATGTCGAGGACGAGCAGCCCCATGATCCGGCTGCGGCCCGCGCGCAGCTGGCGCGCGGACTCGCTGCGGACGTAGCCGAGCCGGTCTATCGCGGACAGCACCCGGGCCCGGGTCTCCGTGGCGACCGTGTCGGGCCGGTTGATGACGTTCGACACCGTGCCGACGGAGACCCCGGCGGCACGGGCGACGTCCTTGATACCCACCGACTGGGCCATCAGGCAGGGACCTCCAGGAGAACGAGAAGGAACGAACGCGGCGGGAAGACCTTCACATTACAGTCACCCCGCCGCACTCCGGACCGGGGTCAGGCGGGCAGTCGGAAGTCGACGACGTGGAGCGCCGAGGGCGTCGTACCGCTCGACTTCTCCTGATAGAGCACCGACAGGACGTTGTCCTGCGCGATGCGCGTCTCGTCGATGACGACCTCGCCGAAGGCGTTGAGACCGCTGCCGTCGAAGAGCACCGTCCAGTCGGTGTACCCGGAGGCCGCCGAGGCTCCGGCGATCCGGCCGAACGGGAAGATCGCGTAGGCGTTGTCGTACTTGTCGAGAGCGAGCTTGGTGCGCTGGCTGGAGTTCAGCGGCACCGGTATCTCGGTCTTCTGCCAGGTGCCGGAGGCGTTCTTGCGGACGTGGAAGGCACGGCCGTTGGCGGTGCGGTTGGCCACGTAGTTCGTGGTGCACTGGCCGAAGCGGCCCGGCACGTAGCTGATGATGGCGTGCGGCCGGCCCGCCGAGTCGGTGAACTGGCTCTCCTGGTTCATCAGGGAGTGGTCCGGGTTCAGCGGGTCCACTACGAGCCCGGCGTCGGTGACCGCCACCTTGTCGGAGCCGCCGGTGGTGCCGACCACGGCGCCCGCGTTGTTGCGCCAGGTGCGGCCGCGGTCGTCGGAGTAGACGTAGCCGGTGTCGTGGTTGGTGATGCCGCCGCTGTTGCACATCACGGCGCCGTTCTGCTCGCGCCAGGTGAAGAAGGAGTGCAGGCGCCCGTTCTTGTCGTAGTCGATGCCGTGCAGGTACATGTTGCGGGCCGTGCTGGAGCCGTGCTCGCTGGTGTAGGTGCCGGTGGAGCTGGACCACTCACCGAGGTTCGTCCACTTGGTGCCGTCGTACTCGGCCAGCGCGTTGCGGCCGTTGCCGGAGATGGCGACCCGGTAGCTCAGCTGGAGCTTGCCGTCGGGGGTGGAGACGAACTGGGGGTAGGTGAACTGCGAGGTGAGCGCCAGCCCGTCCAGCGTGGACTGCGGGGCACCGAAGCGGCTCGCGGTCCAGCTCAGCCCGGCCGGGTTGTCCATGAGCCCGGCGACCGACTTGACGTAGGTGAAGCCGTCGCTGTGGGAGTCCATGTTGAGGTGGAGACGGCCGTCGACCTTGGAGACGCCCATGGAGATGACGTTGTGGGAGTCGTCGTAGCGCAGGGTGTGGCCGACCTTGACCGTGGACCAGGTGCTCCCGCCGAGCACGCGGCGGCCGACGACGGCGTTGCGGTCGGCGGTGTACCAGACGGCGTACTGGTAGCCCTTGTAGGTCAGCAGGCCGTTCTTCTGGAACGAGTTGTTGTTGACCAGACCGTCGTACGACACGAAGAAGAGGGCCTGGCTGTCGAGGGTGGTGTTGCCGGTCAGGGTGACCGAGGGGCCGGGGTCTGCGGCCCGGGCGGTACCGGCGGCGAACACGGGGGTCATCACGGCTCCGGCGAGGGCGGCGCCCAGCAGCGTACGTCTGTTCATCTCGGGGACTCCGTTGTCAGCGAGGTGGAGCGGGGGTAGAGGGGGATCTCAGGCGAGGTGGAACACTTCCGTGAGCGGTTTCATGGCCTCGTCGGGCCGGGCGCCGTCCAACGACTCGAAGAACGGCGCCATCTCGGCCTGCCACCGGGCGTTGACCTCGGTGGCCTCCATGCCGGCCTGGGCGGCGGCGAAGTCCTCGGTCTCCAGGTAGCCGACGAGCAGGCCGTCGTCCCGCAGGAAGAGCGAGTAGTTGTGCCAGCCGGTGGCCGTCAGAGCCTCCAGCATCTCCGGCCACACGGCGGCGTGCCGCTCTCGGTACTCGTCGAGACGGTCCGCCCGGACCTTCAGCAGGAAGCACACACGCTGGGTCAACGCCACTCCAGGGACTAGAAGTTGAACTGGTCGATGTTCTTCGCGTCGAACACGGTCGGCTTGCCGAGGCTGATCACGCCGTCCTTGCCGATGGTGTACTCGCCCATGGCGCCGGCCGTGAAGGTCTCGCCCTCCTTGCCGGTGATCTGCCCGGAGGACAGCGCGACGGCCGTGCGGGCGGCCAGTTCGCCGAGCTTCGCCGGGTCCCACAGCTCGAAGCCCTCGACCGTGCCGTTCTTGACGTACTTGCGCATGTCGTTCGGGGTGCCGAGGCCGGTCAGCTTGACCTTGCCCTTGTACTTCGAGCCGGAGAGGTACTGGGCGGCGGCCTTGATGCCGACGGTGGTCGGGGAGATGATCCCCTTCAGGTTCGGGTACTCCTGGAGCAGGCCCTGGGTCTGCTGGAAGGACTGCTGGGCGTCGTCGTTGCCGTAGGCGACCTTGACCAGCTTGATGTCCTTGTACTTCGGGTCCTTCAGCTCCTCCTTCATGAAGTCGATCCAGATGTTCTGGTTCGTCGCGGTCTGCGCGGCGGACAGGATCGCGATCTCACCCTTGTAGCCGATCTGTTCGGCGAGCAGCTGCACCTCGGTGCGGCCCAGGTCCTCGGCGCTGGCCTGCGAGACGAAGGCGTTGCGGCAGTCGGGATTGGTGTCGGAGTCGTAGGTGACGACCTTGATGCCGTTCTTCATGGCCTGCTTCAGCGCGGTGCACAGGGCGCCCGGGTCCTGCGCGGAGACGGCCATCGCGTCGACCTGCTGCTGGGTGAGCGTGTTGACGTAGGAGACCTGGCCGGAGGTGTCGGTGGCGCTGGAGGGACCGACCTCCTTGTAGCTGGAGCCCAGCTCCTTGACGGCCTTCTCGCCGCCCTTGTCGGCGGTGGTGAAGTACGGGTTGTTGACCTGCTTGGGCAGGAAGCCGACGGTCAGGCCCTTCTTGAGGGGCGCGTTGGGGTCGGCCTTGCCGGCGGAGGCGGCGGAGCCGGTGCTGTCGCTCTTCACGTCCTCCTTGGTGGTGCCGCCGCAGGCGGTGGCGGCCAGGGCGAGGGAGGTGACGGCGGCGAGCGTCGCACAGGTGCGGCGGAGGGTCGATGTGCGCATGGCTGGGGTTCCTTCAGGAGGGTGAGGTGAGGGACGAGGTCGGAGTCGAGGCCGCTCGGCGGCCCGCCCTGGCTACGGAGATCTGCCGTGCGACCCGGGGGCCGAGCACGGAGAGGACGAGCAGAACGCCGGTGACGACGATCTGCGACTGGGCGGAGACGTCCTGGAGGCTCATCACGTTCTGCAGCGCGCCGAGCAGGAAGACTCCCGCGATCGCGCCGCCGAGCGTGCCCTTGCCCCCGTCGAAGTCGATGCCGCCCAGCAACACGGCGGCCACGACGGACAGTTCGAGGCCGGTGGCGTTGTCGTAGCGGGCGCTGGCGTAGTGCAGCGCCCAGAAGACGCCGGTGAGGGAGGCCATCAGGCCGGTCACCGTGAACAGGATCAGCTTCTGCCGCCTGACGCGGATCCCGGCGAACCGGGCCGCCTCCTCGTTGGCGCCGATCGCGAACAGCGACCGTCCGAACGGCGTGGCGTGCAGGGCGACCACGGCGATGGCGAGCAGCAGCAGGAAGGGCAGGAAGGCGTACGGGACGAAGGTGTCGCCGATACGTCCGGCCGCGAAGTCCAGGTACTGGGTGGGGAAGTCGGTCACCGCGTCGGAGCCGAGGATGATCTGCGCGATGCCCCGGTAGGCGGCCAGGGTGCCGATGGTGACGGCGAGGGACGGCAGGCCGAGCCGGGTCACCAGCAGGCCGTTGACCAGCCCGCAGACGACTCCGAGCAGCAGGCAGATCGGGATGATCGACTCGATCGTCATGCCCTGGTTCCACAGGGCGCCCATCACCGCGCCGGACAGGCCGGCCGTGGAGGCGACCGACAGGTCGATCTCGCCGGAGACCACGAGGAGCGTCATCGGCAGGGCGATCAGCGCGATGGGCAGGGTGTTGCCGATCAGGAACGACAGGTTGAGGGCGTTGCCGAAGCCGTCGACGGTGGAGAAGGACAGCAGCAGCAGGACGATCAGGAGGGCGCCGACGACCGTGTCCCAGCGGACCACGCGGTTCGCGAGGGAGACAGAGGACTCAGGCATGGCGGGCGTTCCTCTTCTTCAGGGCCGACGCCACCCGCAGTGCGACCACGCGGTCCACGGCGATGGCGAGGATGAGCAGGATGCCGTTGATGGCGAGCACCCACACGGAGCTGACGCCGAGGGCGGGCAGCACGCTGTTGATGGAGGTCAGCAGGAGGGCGCCGAGGGCCGCGCCGTACACGCTGCCGGAGCCGCCGGTGAAGACCACGCCGCCGACCACGACGGCGCTGACGACGGTGAGTTCGTAGCCGGTGCCGGTGCCGGAGTCGACGTTGCCGAACCGGGCCAGGTACAGGGCGCCGGCGAGTCCGGCGAGCGCGCCGCAGAAGGTGTACGCGACGAGGATCCGCTTGCGGACCGGGATGCCGGCGAGCCGGGCGGCCTCGGGGTTGGAGCCGAGGGCGTACATCTCGCGGCCGCTGCCGAAGTGCTTGAGGTAGTAGGCCGTCGCCACCAGGACGGCGAGGGCGATCATCGCCAGCCACGGCACCGCCGACAGGCCGCCGGAGCCGAAGTCGACGAAGCCGCCGGGCAGGTCGGCCGCGGTGATCTGGCTGGAGCCGACCCAGATGGAGTCGATGCCGCGGATGATGTAGAGCGTGCCGAGGGTGACGACGAGGGCCGGCACCTGGCCGAGGCTGACGAGGAGCCCGTTCAGCAGGCCGAAGCCGATGCCGAGGAGGATGGCCAGCACGACGGCGACGACCGGGGTGCCGCCGCCCTGGAGGTAGGTCCCGGCGGCGAAGGCGCTGATGCCGAGGGTCGAGCCGACCGACAGGTCGACGTTGCGGGTGATGACGACCATCGCCTGGCCGACGGCGACCAGCACCAGGATGGTCGCGTTCAGCAGCAGGTCCTTGATGCCCTGCTCGGACAGGAAGTCGCTGTTGCCGGCCTGGGTGACCGCGATCATCACCAGGAAGACGGCCAGGATGGCCAGTTCGCGCATCTTGAAGACGCGGTCGACCAGCCGGGTGCCGCTGGACTTGGGCACCTCGGTGGCGGGGGCGTGGTCGGGGGCGGTGACCGTCATGCGGCGGCCCTCCCGGTGGCTGCGGCCATCACGGATTCCTCGGTGGCTTCGGAGCGCGGGATCTCTGCGGTGAGGCGTCCCTCGTGCATCACGAGCACACGGTCGGCCATGCCGAGGATCTCGGGCAGGTCGGAGGAGATCATCAGAACGGCGACCCCGTCGGCGGCCAGCTCGCTGAGCAGCCGGTGCACCTCGGCCTTGGTGCCGACGTCGATGCCGCGGGTCGGCTCGTCGACGATCAGCACCCTCGGGCCGGTGGCGAGCCACTTGGCCAGCACGACCTTCTGCTGGTTGCCGCCGGAGAGGGTGGAGACGGCGTCGGCGATCCGGGCGTACTTGACCTGGAGTTTGACGGCCCAGTCGAGGGAGCGGCTGCGTTCGGCGCCGCGGTCGACGAGGCCGGCCTTCACGGTCGTACGGAGTCCGGTGAGGCCGATGTTGCGCTCGATGGACATGTCCATCACCAGGCCCTGGGCGCGCCGGTCCTCGGGGACGAGCGCGAGCCCGGCGGCCATGGCGGTGGACGGTGCCCCGTTGGTGAGCGCGCGCCCCTGGACCTCGACCTCCCCGGCGTCCCAGCGGTCGATGCCGAAGACGGCCCGGGCGACCTCCGTACGGCCGGCCCCGACGAGTCCGGCCAGGCCGACGATCTCGCCGTGCCGCACGTCGAAGGAGACGTCGGTGAAGACGCCCTCCCGGGTCAGCCGCCGCACGCTCAGCGCGACCTCGCCGGGCTGGACGTCCTGCTTCGGGTAGAGCTCGTCGAGGTCGCGGCCGACCATGCGGCGCACGAGGTCGTCCTCGGTCATGCCGTCGATCGGCTCGCTGGAGATCCAGGCGCCGTCGCGCATGGTGGTCACCCGTTGGCAGATCCGGAAGATCTCCTCCAGGCGGTGCGAGATGAACAGGACGGCGGCGCCCTGCTCGCGCAGGGTGTCGACGACGCCGAAGAGGCGGGCCACCTCGCTGCCGGTGAGGGCGGCCGTCGGCTCGTCCATGATCAGGACACGGGCGTCGAAGGAGAGGGCCTTGGCGATCTCGACGATCTGCTGGTCGGCGATGGACAGGCCGCGGGCGGGGCGGTCGGGGTCGAGTTCGACGCCGAGCCGCCGCATCAGGGCGAGGGTCGCCGCGTGCGTGGCCTTGTGGTCGATCCGGCCGAGGGCGCGGTGCGGCTGGCGGCCCATGAAGATGTTCTCGGCGATCGACAGGTCGGGGAAGAGTGTGGGCTCCTGGTAGATCACGGCGATGCCGGCGTCGCGGGCGTCGCCGGGGCCGTGGAAGTGGACGGGTTCGCCGTCGAGCAGCACCTGGCCGGCGTCCGGTCGGTGCACCCCGGCGAGCGTCTTGATGAGGGTCGACTTGCCCGCACCGTTCTCACCGGCGAGTGCGTGCACCTCGCCGGGGAACAGTTCCAGGGACACGTCCCGCAGGGCGCGCACCGCTCCGAAGGACTTGGACACGTCCTTGAGCGACAGCACGGGGGCCGGACCCGTTTCGGACGGGTGGGTCATGAGGGCTCCTCGACGACGCCGGCGGAGGCCGTCACAGCGTCGTGAAAGGTTTCAACTGGATTGCCGGGACGTTAGGCGCGCCAGCCATGGCACGTCAATGGTCCGTCTCGAAAAAGTTTCGATAGCCAGAGGTCACGGTCAGGGCACGGCCCGCGGGGTTTGCCGCACCTCTTGACACCCCTTCGGGCGACCCATAACTTCGCCGTTTGAATCGATTCATACGGCATGGCTGACAGAGGAGCCCCGAAGTGACCGACCTCGCCGCGGTGAAGGCCGCTCTCAAGACCCAGGCAGTGGAGACGCCGTCCTGGGCGTACGGGAACTCCGGCACGCGCTTCAAGGTGTTCGCGCAGCCCGGGGTCCCCCGCGATCCGTGGGAGAAGCTGGCGGACGCGGCGAAGGTGCACGAGTTCACGGGCGTGGCTCCGACGGTCGCCCTGCACATCCCGTGGGACAAGGTCGACGGCCCCGACGCCTACACAGCGCTGGCGAAGTTCGCCGAGGAGCGGGGTGTGAGGCTGGGGGCGGTCAACTCCAACACGTTCCAGGACGACGCCTACAAGCTGGGCAGCATCTGTCACGCGGACCCGGCGGTGCGGCGCAAGGCGCTGGATCACCTGCTGGAGTGCGTGGACATCATGGACGCCACCGGCTCGCGTGACCTGAAGCTGTGGTTCGCCGACGGGACCAACTACCCCGGGCAGGACGACATCCGCGAGCGGCAGGACCGGCTGGCCGAGGGGCTGGCCGAGGTGTACCGGCGGCTCGGCGACGACCAGCGGATGCTGCTGGAGTACAAGTTCTTCGAGCCGGCCTTCTACCACACGGACGTGCCCGACTGGGGCACGGCGTACGCCCACTGCCTCAAGCTCGGCGAGAAGGCACAGGTCGTGGTCGACACCGGGCACCACGCCCCGGGCACCAACATCGAGTTCATCGTCGCCACGCTGCTGCGCGAGGGGAAGCTCGGCGGGTTCGACTTCAACTCGCGCTTCTACGCCGACGACGACCTGATGGTCGGTGCCGCGGACCCGTTCCAGCTGTTCCGGATCATGTACGAGGTGGTGCGCGGGGGCGGTTTCTCCGCCGAGGTCGCGTTCATGCTCGACCAGTGCCACAACATCGAGACGAAGATCCCCGCGATCATCCGGTCGGTGATGAACGTGCAGGAGGCCACGGCGAAGGCGCTGCTCGTGGACCGCGAGGCGCTGGACGCGGCGCAGCGGTCGGGCGACGTGCTGGAGGCCAACGCCGTGATCATGGACGCCTACAACACGGACGTGCGTCCGCTGCTCGCGGAGGTCCGCGAGGAGATGGGGCTCGACGCCGACCCGATGGCCGCGTACCGCCGGTCCGGGTGGGCCGAGCGGATCGTCGAGGAGCGGGTCGGCGGTCAGCAGGCCGGCTGGGGGGCGTGAGCGGCTGTTTCGCGTCCGCCGGGTCAGGCCGGTTACAGGCTGCGGGCCGTACGTGGCCGGTCGCGCAGTTCCCCGCGCCCCTTCCCGGGGCGCAGTCCACACCCTCGTCACCCTCGTCACCGTCGTCTCCCTCGTCACCCTCGTCTTCGAAGGACTGAACACACATGGCACCCCATCCCGAAGCCGCCGCTCTTCTCGCTCGTTCCCACCGGCTCGGCGCCGATCCCCGCAACACGAACTACGCGGGGGGCAACGCGTCGGCCAAGGGCACCGAAACCGATCCCGTCACCGGGGGTGATGTGGAGCTGATGTGGGTCAAGGGGTCCGGTGGTGACCTCGGGACGCTGACCGAGGCGGGGCTGGCCGTGCTGCGGCTGGACCGGATGCGGGCGCTCGCCGGCGTCTACCCGGGTGTGGAGCGCGAGGACGAGATGGTCGCCGCGTTCGACTACTGCCTGCACGGCAAGGGCGGTGCCGCCCCCTCCATCGACACCGCCATGCACGGGCTCGTCGAGGCCGCCCACGTGGACCATCTGCACCCCGACTCCGGGATCGCGCTGGCGTGCGCGGCCGACGGGGAGAAGCTGACCGCCGAGTGCTTCGGCGACACCGTGGTGTGGGTGCCGTGGCGGCGGCCCGGTTTCCAGCTCGGACTGGACATCGCGGCGGTGAAGGAGGCCAACCCGCAGGCGATCGGCTGCGTCCTCGGCGGGCACGGGATCACCGCCTGGGGGGACACCTCGCAGGAGTGCGAACGCAACTCGCTGCACATCATCCGCACCGCGGAGGCGTTCCTCGCCGAGCGGGGCAGGCCCGAGCCGTTCGGTCCGGTGATCGAGGGCTACGCGCCGCTGCCCGAGAGCGAGCGGCGTCAGCGCGCGGCGGCCCTGGCGCCGTACGTCCGTGCCGTCGCCTCGCAGGACAAGCCCCAGGTCGGTCACTTCACCGACGCCGACGTCGTCCTCGACTTCCTGGCCGCCGCCGAACACCCGCGGCTCGCCGCGCTCGGCACCTCCTGCCCGGACCACTTCCTGCGCACCAAGGTCCGGCCGCTGGTTCTGGACCTGCCGCCGACCGCTCCGCTGGACGAGGCGCTCGCGCGGCTGAAGGAACTGCACGCCGAGTACCGCGAGGAGTACGCGGCCTACTACCAGCGGCACGCCGCACCCGACTCCCCCGCGATGCGCGGCGCCGACCCGGCGATCGTGCTGATCCCGGGCGTCGGCATGTTCTCCTTCGGCAAGGACAAGCAGACCGCCCGGGTGGCCGGCGAGTTCTACGTCAACGCGATCAACGTGATGCGCGGGGCCGAGGCGGTCTCCACGTACGCGCCGATCGAGGAGTCGGAGAAGTTCCGCATCGAGTACTGGGCGCTGGAGGAGGCCAAGCTCCAGCGGATGCCGAAGCCCAAGCCGCTGGCGACCCGCGTGGCGCTGGTCACCGGCGCGGGCAGCGGGATCGGGAAGGCCATCGCCGAGCGGCTGGTCGCCGAAGGCGCGTGTGTCGTGATCGCGGACCTCGACGCCGAGAACGCGGCCCAGGTCGCCGAGGAGCTGGGCGGGCCGGACAAGGCCGTCGCCGTGACCGTCGACGTCACCTCCGAGGAGCAGATCGCCGAGGCGTTCCAGGCGGCGGCGCTGGCCTTCGGCGGTGTGGACCTGGTGGTCAACAACGCCGGCATCTCCATCTCCAAGCCGCTGCTGGAGACCTCGGCGAAGGACTGGGACCTCCAGCACGACATCATGGCCCGCGGCTCCTTCCTCGTCTCGCGCGAGGCGGCCCGGGTGATGATCGCGCAGGGACTGGGCGGCGACATCGTCTACATCGCCTCCAAGAACGCCGTGTTCGCCGGGCCCAACAACATCGCCTACTCCGCGACCAAGGCCGACCAGGCCCACCAGGTGCGGCTGCTGGCGGCCGAGCTGGGCGAGCACGGCATCCGCGTCAACGGCATCAACCCGGACGGGGTGGTGCGCGGCTCCGGGATCTTCGCGGGCGGCTGGGGCGCCAAGCGGGCGGCCGTGTACGGGGTCCCGGAGGAGAAGCTGGGCGAGTTCTACGCCCAGCGGACCATCCTCAAGCGGGAGGTCCTGCCCGAGCACGTCGCCAACGCGGTCTTCGCGCTGACCGGCGGCGAGCTGACCCACACCACAGGTCTGCACATCCCGGTCGACGCCGGCGTCGCGGCCGCCTTCCTGCGATGAGCGGGCCCGTGAAGTCGTACGCCGCGGTCGACCTCGGGGCGTCCAGCGGGCGTGTCATGGTCGGCCGCGTCGGGCCCGACAGCCTGGAGCTGACCGAGGCGCACCGCTTCCCGAACCGGCCGGTCCGGGTTCCGGAGGGGCTGCGCTGGGACATCCTCGGGCTCCACGGGGGTGTCCTGGACGGGCTGCGGGCGGCGGGCGCCCGCTGCGGCGGGCGGCTCGACTCCGTCGGCATCGACAGCTGGGCCGTGGATCACGGCCTCCTCGACGCCGACGGGGCGCTGCTGGGCAACCCCGTGCACTACCGGGACGCCCGGACCGAGGGCGTCGCGGAGAAGGTGTGGGCGACCGTCCCCGCCCCCGAGCTGTACGCGGCGACCGGGTTGCAGTACGCCCCCTTCAACACCCTGTACCAGCTGGTCGCGGCCCGCTCCTGCGAGCAGCTCACGTACGCGAGGCGGCTGCTGCTCATTCCCGATCTGCTCACCTACTGGCTGACCGGCGAGCAGGGCACCGAGCTGACCAACGCGTCGACGACCCAGCTGATCGACCCCCGCACGCGCGGGTGGTCGTACGACGTCGCGTCCCGGCTCGGCATCGACCTGGACCTGTTCGCGCCGCTGCGGCAGCCCGGCGATCCGGCGGGCGTGCTGCGGCCGGACGTGCTGGAGGAGACCGGGCTGGCCGGTCCGGTGCCGGTGACGGCGGTCGGCTCCCACGACACCGCGTCCGCGGTGGCGGCCGTCCCGGCGGGCTCCGAGCGGTTCGCGTACATCTGCACCGGCACCTGGTCCCTGGCGGGCCTGGAACTGGACGCGCCGGTGCTGACGGAGGAGAGCCGCCTCGCCAACTTCACCAACGAGCTGGGGCTGGACGGCACTGTCCGCTACCTGCGCAACATCATGGGCCTGTGGCTGCTCCAGGAGTGCGTACGGGCCTGGGGCAACCCCGATCTGGGGGCGCTGCTCCTCGACGCCGCCAAGGTGCCTGCGCTGCGGTCGGTGGTGGACGCGGGGGACGCCGGGTTCCTGGCACCGGGCCGGATGCCGGAGCGGATCGCCGAGGCGTGCCGCGTCTCGGGGCAGCCGGTGCCCACGTCGCCCGCCGAGATCACGCGCTGCATCCTCGACTCCCTCGCCCTCGCGCACCGCCGGGCGGTCGAGGACGCGCAGCGGCTGGCCGGCCATCCCGTCGACGTCGTGCACGTCGTCGGCGGCGGCACCCGCAACGCCCTGCTGTGCCAGCTGACCGCCGACGCCTGCGGGCTGCCGGTGGTCGCGGGCCCGACCGAGGCGGCGGCCCTGGGCAACGTCCTCGTGCAGGCCCGCGCCCACGGCCTGGTCGGCGACCTGGCGGGGATGCGCGGACTGCTCACCCGCACGCAGCCGCTGACGCGCTACGAACCGCAGGGCGACACCGCCCGGTGGCGCGAGGCGCAGGCCCGGCTCGCCGCCGGGTGACGGGGGCTCCCCCGGGGCCACCTGGCCGGACTACCCTTCACCCATCCGATGACCGACCACAAGGAGCCGCGATGCGTGTCGCCCTGTTCCTGACCTGTGTCAACGACACGCTCTATCCGGACACCGGGCGCGCCGTGGTGAAACTGCTGACCAGACTGGGTGTCGACGTCGACTTCCCGATGGCGCAGACCTGCTGCGGGCAGGCGCACTACAACACCGGCTACCGGCATGAGGCGGAGCCGCTGGCCCGGCATTTCTCCGATGTCTTCCGGGACTACGAGGCGATCGTGACACCCTCCGGCTCCTGCGGGGCGATGGTGCGGGAGCTGTATCCGCGGATGGGCGAGCGGGCCCGCGCCGAGGGGCGCGGGGACACCCTCGCGGCGACCTTGGCGCCGGTGGTGCCGAAGACGTACGAACTCACCGAGTTCCTGGTGGACGTGCTGGGGGTGACGGACGTCGGGGCCCACTACCCGCACACCGTCACCTACCACCCCACCTGCCACGGGCTGCGCGGCCTGGGTCTGGGCGACCGGCCCCGGCGGCTGCTCCAGGCCGTGCGGGGGCTGGAGCTGGTCGAGCTGCCGGGTGCCGACGAGTGCTGCGGCTTCGGCGGCACGTTCGCGCTGAAGAACGCCGACGTCTCGGCGGCGATGGGCGCGGACAAGGTGCGCAACGCCGAGTCGACGGGCGCGGAGGTACTGTGCGCGGCCGACAACTCCTGTCTGATGCACATCGGCGGGACCATGACCCGGCTGAAGACGGGTCTGCGGCCGGTGCACATCGCGGAGATCCTGGCCAGCACGGAGGAGGAACCAGCGGCATGAGCGGCACGTTCGTAGGCATGCCTGCGTTTCCCCCACCCGCCCACCCAACCCACCCGGCGTTTCCCGAGGCCGCGCACGAAGCGGTCAACAACCCCACCCTGCGCGGCAATCTGCGGCACGCCACGCACACCATCCGCGCCAAGCGGGCCAAGGCCGTCGCCGAGGTGTCCGACTGGGCGGAACTGCGGGAGGCCGGCAAGCAGATCAAGGACCACACGCTCCGCCGTCTCGACCACTATCTGGTGCAGGTGGAGGCGGCGGTCACGGCGGCGGGCGGCGTCGTCCACTGGGCCGCCGACGCCGATGAGGCCAACCGGATCGTGACCCGGCTCGTCAAGGAGACGGGCGAGTCGGAGGTCGTCAAGGTCAAGTCGATGGCCACACAGGAGATCGGGCTCAACGAGGCGCTGGAGGCCGAGGGCATCCGCGCCTACGAGACCGATCTCGCCGAGCTGATCGTGCAGTTGGGCAAGGACCGGCCCTCGCACATCCTGGTCCCCGCGATCCACCGCAACCGGGGCGAGATCCGGGACATCTTCGCGCGCGAGATGGGCGAGTGGGGCCGCCCGGCCCCCGAGGGCCTCACCGACACGCCCGCCGAACTCGCCGAGGCGGCCCGGGTGCACCTGCGGGAGAAGTTCCTGCGCGCCAAGGTCGGCATCTCCGGCGCCAACTTCATGGTCGCCGAGACCGGCACGCTGGTCGTGGTGGAGTCGGAGGGCAACGGGCGGATGTGCCTGACCCTGCCCGAGACGCTGATCTCGGTCGTCGGCATCGAGAAGATCGTGCCGACCTGGCGGGACCTGGAGGTGTTCCTGCAGACCCTCCCCCGCTCCTCGACGGCCGAGCGCATGAACCCGTACACCTCGACCTGGACCGGGACCACCGACGGGGACGGGCCGCGGACCTTCCACCTGGTGCTGCTCGACAACGGCCGCACCGACACCCTCGCCGACGAGGTCGGCCGCCAGGCCCTGCGCTGCATCCGCTGCTCGGCCTGTCTCAACGTCTGCCCGGTGTACGAACGGGCCGGCGGACACGCCTACGGCTCGGTCTACCCGGGTCCGATCGGAGCCATCCTCAGCCCTCAACTCCGGGGAACCGCAAGCGAGATCGACGCCTCCCTGCCGTACGCCTCGTCGCTGTGCGGGGCCTGCTACGAGGTGTGCCCGGTCGCCATCGACATCCCCGAGGTGCTGGTGCATCTGCGGGAACGGGTCGTGCAGGGCGGCCCGGTGACCCGGGAGGGCAACAAGGTGGTGCTCAAACCGGCGAAGGGGCATGCCGCGGAGCGGGCGGCGATGCGCGCGGCACGCTGGGCGTTCGCGCGTCCGGGCGCGCTGCGCGCCGGCCAGCGGCTCGCCTCGCGCACCCGCCGCTTCCATCCGCGCACGCTGCCCGGCCCCGGCGGCGCCTGGAGCGACACCCGGGATCTGCCGCCGGTGCCGGCCGAGCCGTTCCGCGACTGGTGGCGGCGTACACAGGGCGAGAACGGCGCGAACGGCGACAAGGGGGCCGCGAAGTGAGCAGCAGGGAACGGATCCTGGGCCGTGTGCGGCGCGCGCTGGCGGACGTACCGCGGGACGACCCGCCGTACGAGCGGGCGGTCGCCCGGGACTATCTGCGCGAGCACGGCGACCTGGATGTCGAGCGGACGGTGGACCTGCTGGCCGAGAACCTGGCGGACTACCGGGCCATCGTGCACCGTTGCACGGCCGCGGACCTGGCGTCGACGATCGCCGGGATGCTGGCCGCGCGGGGGGCGAAGACCGTGCTGGTCCCGCCGGGGCTGGACCCGTGGTGGCTGTCCGCGACGGCCGCCGAGACGGTGCCCGACCTGGCGGAGAGCACCCCGCGGGAACTCGACGGGGTCGACAGCGTGGTGACCGCGTGCGCGGTGGCGGTCGCCGAGACCGGCACGATCGTCCTGGACGGCGGCCCCGACCAGGGCCGCCGCCGCATCACCCTCGTCCCCGACCACCACATCTGTGTCGTACGGATCCCCGAACAGGTCGTCGCCTCCGTCCCGCAGGCTCTCGAACGCCTCGACCCGGCCCGCCCGTTGACCTGGATCTCCGGGCCGTCGGCGACCAGCGACATCGAGCTGGACCGGGTCGAGGGGGTGCACGGCCCGCGCACCCTGGAGGTGGTGCTGGTGAGCGGTCGGGTGAGCACGGGGGTCACCTCGCAGCGGCCGGAGGGAGCCGGCAGGACGCGTTGACGTCCCGGTACGTACGCCCTCAGCGCGGGCCAGGGCGACCGGCCCGCGCGCGGGGTGGTCCTGGGTACACCCCCGGATACGGGTTCTGCGCCCCATGTGCTCCGCCCGGCCTCTCCGTAGCTTCGTGAGCGAGGCACACCGCGTGCCGGACGGAGAGGATGACGATGTTTCGCACAGGCTCACGGCGGACGCACGACACGGGCCCCGCCCCGGAGGCACTGCGGCTGGTCAAGGTCAGCAAGACCTACGGCACGGACGACAGCGCCGTGACCGCGCTGGACGGGGTGACCCTGTGCCTCGGTCGCGGCACCTTCACCGCGGTGATGGGGCCGTCGGGCTCCGGCAAGTCCACGCTGCTGCAGTGCGCGGCCGGGCTCGACCGGCCGGACAGCGGGATCGTGCGGGTGGACGGCACCGAGCTGACCGGCGGCGGCGAGGCCGAGCTGACGAAGTTCCGGCGGGGGCGGATCGGGTTCGTGTTCCAGCAGTACAACCTGCTGGACACCCTGACCGTGGCCCAGAACACCGTGCTCCCCCTCAAGCTCGCCGGGCAGCGCGTGGACCGCAGACGGACCCGGGAGGTGCTGACGGCCGTCGGTCTGGGCGACCGGCTCGGGCACCGGCCCGACCAGCTGTCCGGCGGCCAGCGGCAGCGGGTGGCCATCGCCCGCGCGCTGGTCGGCGAACCCCGGGTGATCTTCGCGGACGAGCCGACCGGGGCTCTGGACACACGCAGCGCGCGCGGTGTGCTGCGGCTGCTCCAGGACACGGTGCGGGTGCACGGCCGGACCGTGGTGATGGTGACGCACGACCCGGTCGCCGCCTCCTACGCCGACTCCGTGCTGTTCCTCGCCGACGGCCGGCTGGCCGGGCACCTGGACGCCCCGACACCGGACGCGGTGGCCGAGCGGCTGGCGCACCTGGGCGACGACATGACGGCGGGGGTGTGAGCGATGTTCCTGCTGGCGATGCGGTCGGTACGGCAACGGCCCGGACGGTTCCTCGCGACGCTGCTGTCCGCCTTCCTGGGCGCGGCGATCATCATGACGTTCAACTCGCTGTACGACACGGCCGGGCAGGGCGGAGTCGACCCGGTGAGCGCGGACACCCTGAACACCTCGGCGAGTGTCGTCGGCGGATACGGCACCCTGCTGGTGTTCTTCGCCGTCGCCTCGACGCTGACGGTCAACGTCCGCCAGCGGGCGGCCGAGCTGGAGCTGCTGCGCTGCTCGGGGGCGACTGCGGCCCAGCTCAAGCGGATGGTCGTGGGTGAGGCGGTGGCGGTCGCCCTGGTGGGCGTGGTGCTGGCGAGCGGCCCGGCGATGCTCGGCGGGCGGGCCCTGCTGGCGGTGTTCCAGGACAGCGGGCAGGTCGCGCGGTCCGTCGACCACTCCTTCGGCCCCCTCGCGCTGATGTCGGGCCTCGCCATCACGCTGGTCGCCGCGGCGGGCGCCGCGTTCCTCGCCGTACGGCGCGCCACCCGCGGACACCGGCAGCGGGGCCGGGTACGGACGGTGCTCGCGTACGCCGCGCTGGTGATCGGTGCCGTGGCGGCCTGCTCCACCTTCGCCCTCTCGGCGACGGACGCGGCGCTGATGGCGGCGCCGGCGTACGGGGCGATCCTGCTGTCGGTGGGTTTCGCGCTGCTGTCGCCGCGGCTGCTGAAGGGCGTGCTGGACCGGCTGCCGCTGACCGGCGCCAGCGGCTGGCTGGCGGTGCGCAACCTGCGCCGCCGCTCGGACCACCTCGCCGGGATCCTGATGTCGCTGATCCTGTTCACGGCGGTGGCCACGGCCACGCTCTACATGCAGGCGGTGGAGAACGACGCCATGACGGCCACCGGGGTGACCAAGTCGGTCGAGGCCAAGAACCTGGAGACGCTGAACCTCACGGTCGTCGGCATCATCGTGGTGTTCGTCTGCGTGATGCTGGTCAACTCGCTGTACGCGGCGACCACGTACCGCGGCCGGGAGTTCGGGCAGCAGCGGCTCGCCGGAGCGACCCCGGGACAGGTGCTCGGCACCGTGGGCACCGAGGGGCTGATCCTCACGGTCACCGGGCTGTTCTTCGGCACGGTGGCCGCGCTGGCCGGGATCGTCCCGTTCACCGTCGTCCGCACCGACTCGGTGCTGCCCGGCCAGGGGCTGGGCATCTGGCTGGCGGTCGTGTCGATCGCGGCGGCGGCGACCCTGGGCACCAGCCTGGTCACGGCCCGGCGGGTGCTGCGCACTCCGGCCGTGCGGGCGGTCGCGGTGGCCGCGTGAGGACGACGGAGAGAGGCTGCCGGTCCGACGGCCGCCTTCTCCTTGCGGCGGCTTCCGCGGCGCGGCGGCTTCCGCGGCGTGGCGAGTGGTCGGTTCCCGTGTCCGCAATCACCCGGTGACACTGTTGATGCGTCAGGTGGCGCGGGCCGTCGTGGAGGGACACTCCCCGGCGGTCGCGCGAGCCACGGACGGCCCTGCCGGACGCACCGCTCCGGCAGTCTGCGCAGGGCCAGAGCGACGAAGGACGCGGGCGGCAGGATCGTCGACGACGTGATAGCGCGTCAACTCAGCGGCTCGGTGCAGAAGTCGGCGTATCCGGGTCTGCCCGTGGCGGCGGGTACGGTCGCCGCCACGTCCCCGGGCGGACTGGCGGCCGGGGGGTGCGGAGGATCTACCGTGCGGCGGTCGCCACTCCGTCGGCGGTCGGCGACGGCTACGGGACCGCGCCCGAGGCCGTGGCGGAAGCAGTGCGAAGAGTCTTCGAACTCGCGGATGCGGAGCGCCGCAGCGGGCGCGTGCGGCTGTGCTCCATCGCCCTGCCGCTCCTGGGAGCGGGCCGCGGCGGCCTCGACGCGCGCACCGGCGTGGAAACCATCCTCGGAGCACCGGAGCCGGCGCTCGCGGCGCACCCCGACTGGTCGGTGCACCTGGTGACCCGCAACCCGCTCAGTGCCCGCGCCGTCCTCGACGCCCTGGCCGCACGCCGACGGTGACACGCCCACGGGCCATATCCTCCCGAGAGCCCGCCGGAGCGGAGCGTGTGTCAGTCCGCCTCGCGCAGACGGTACTTGCTCTGTGTCCCGTCGGGCGTCTCGACGGTGACCCACCCGTCCCGGATGACGTACAGAAAGCCGCCGTTGCGTGCCGTGTACCCGAGCTCAGTCCGGGTGGCGGGGACGGTGATCGCCTCGTTCCCGTCGCCCTGCAGCCAGGATCCGTCGTAGTACACCTCCCCGTCTGCGGTGCGGCACAGGATGATCCGGTGCTGGGATGTCGTGTAGTGGTGCAGCAGCACGGCTCCGGAGCCGTGCGGAATGCGGTCGGCCACGGCCGTCGGGCAGCCGGCGCCGTCCCGCAGCGTCCGGACGTCCGCGCCCTGACCGGTGCCACGCTCGTACCAGTAGGCGGCGGCACCAGCGACCACGGTCACGAGCAGCGCGGCCGACAGACCCCAGGCCAGGCCTGGTCGACGACGCCCTCTGGCCGGTGGCCGCGCGATCTGCCGGGGCGGCAGGGGCTGCGGCTGAAATCGTGGCTGCGGCTGCGGCTGCGGCTGCGGCTGCGGCTGCGGCTGCGGGGCGACCGGTAGCCGCACCGGGGCCGGACTCGGTACGGGGGCCGGACTCGGTACGGGGGCCGGACTCGGTACGGGGGCCGGTCTCGGTACGAAGACGGCAGCGCGTGGGGCCGGAGGCGACGGGGAGAAGCCGCCGGGTCGGATCTCCTGGCGGCGCCGGTCGGCGTACGTGTCCAGGACGCGCAGCGTGTCGCCACGGTAGCCGAAGCCCCGGGCGCGGGTGAGGAATACCGCGTGCAGGGTGTCCCGCCACTGAGCGGCCGTGGGCCGGCCGGTCGTGGCGTACGGGTCGTCGAGGGCGCGAGTGAACAGCCCGCGCAGTCTCCCGTCCAGGTCGGTCGGGAAGTCCGAGGCCTTCACCCAGGGACCGCGCGCTCCATGGTGCCAGCGCGGGCCACCGGGATTGAGGAACAGACCGCGGTAGAGCACCAGCGCCAGGGCGAACCGGTCGCTGTAACGGTCGTGCGCCTTGATCCTCCCGGCGATGAGGCGGGGATCCTGCCACTCCGTCGTGGCGACCCCGTGCGTCGGCGGCGGGTGGTGCGGCATGAGGCCGTCGCAGTCGATGAGGTAGGCGTGGGTGTCCTGCTCCCGCCAGACGAGGTTCTTCCAGGCGACATCCCCGTGCGTGAGCTCGCGCTCGTCGAGCTCCACGAAGATGTCGCACACCCGGATCAGCACGCCCAGCCGAACCTGGGCCCGCGGCGGGTCGGCGCGGGCGAGGCACAGGAAGTCCAGCGTGCGCGTCCGGAGCCGGCCCTGGTCGTCGTGGCGCATGAAGGACTCGGGAAGCAGCGGCAGGATCACTCCCGCGACCGCGCCCCCGCGACCGTGGATCACGTCGATGGGCCAGTTGATCGATGACTCCGCGGTCGTCGCGAGTTTCCCCGTCCCGTCCCGTCCCGGCCCTCGGCCCGCCGTACGACCTCGTCCCCGATCAGGGCGAGCCGGTGCAACCGGTCGATGTCCGGCGACGCCGAGACCGGCGTCCGGTACTCCTTGTAGACGCGGCGCCGCCCGTCCTGGCCCTCGCACCGGTACAGCACCGCCTGGCCGCCGTCATCGTTCAGCGGTCGCGCCTCGACCTTGTAGGTCCGCCCCAGCCTGTTGGACACCACCCTCATCGGCTACACGTCCTCGGTGCGGTGCGGCCAGAGGACCAGGGCGGTACGGTCGTCGTGCGAACCCTGGCGCCGGTAGCGCAGGGAGTCGGCCATGGCCGAGGCGTCGCAGCGCACGGCCCACCGCTCCGCGAGCCACGTCCGCACCGCCGGGGAACCGAAGACGTCCTCAGCGAGACCGTCGGAGGCGAGGACGAGGCTGCTGTCCCGGGTGTCCGGCAGGGGGGCGTACTCGGCGGCGTCCGCGGGCGCGGGATGCGGCAGGGCCGCGGTGACGCGGTTGAGCGGACCCTCCTCCTTGTGGAACACGGTCCCCCACACGCCGTCGGCCAGGGTCATGACCGCGCAGTCGCCGATGCGGACGGCCCAGCCGACGCCGTCCGCGGGCACCAGGACGAAGGCGACCGTGGAGGACAGGTCACCGTCCGTCAGCCCGGGGAGGGCAACCGCACGCAGGCGGAGCAGCTGGGCGCAGGCCTCGCCGAGGATGTCTCCCAGCACCGCGTGCGGATTCGCCTCCAGCCGCTCTGCCGTGGTCCGGCGTGCCGCCGTACACAGGAGGGCGGACAGCAGGGAGGCACCCAGTTGCGAGGTGAGGGCGCGGGAACCGAGGCCGTCGCAGACCACGGCGGCCAGGAGGGAGCCGTCGTCCGAGACGGTGAACTGGTAGGCGTCCTGTGCCGTGGTGCCGCTGTTCAGGTGCGACTGCCCGACGAGGCTGGCCGCGCCGAGCCAGCGGTCCCGCAGCAGTCCCGCGTCGGCCCGCACGCCGGGGAGCGAGGTGTCCACGGGGGACAGGCGCGGCAGTGGGAGCGGTTGGAGGGTTCCGACGCGCGGGGCGTGGGTGGAGAGAGTGCGGGGCCGGCCCGCCGGGCCGGTTCCCCCGGTGTCGGCCGCGTGCGGATTCCCGCCGCGGGCGGGTGACTCGGATCCGTGGCCGGCGGGCTGTCCGGTGGCGGACCCGTCGCCGGCGGGCGGCTCGCCGGCGGAATCGCCGCCGGAGGCCGCCTCGGTGGTGGTCCGGACGTTCACAAAGACTCCGGCTGACCCGTCGTCGGTGGAGCCCTCGGAGGCGGATCCCCGTCCTGCGGTCCCTTCGGCGGTCCCTTCGGCGGTCCCTTCGGCGGTCCCTTCGGCGGTCCCTTCGGCAGCGGTATCGTGGCCGTCGGCTCCGGTCCCGTCGTGGACCGGGTCCGCCGGGCCAGCGGCGGTGCCCGCGCCGGGCAGTGGCGGGTCCGCTGTCACGGCGCCGGGCCACGGCCTGGCGGCCGGTATGTCCGCACTCCCGGTCTGCCGGGCCGCGCCCCGCCGGACCGGAGCCGGGTCGGCCGGCGGGCCGGCCGGCGAGCGTCCGTCGTCCGCCTCGCTGCTCGGGCCGGCACCCCGGCTGCGGCGCCATCTGTCGAACATGCTCACCCCACCAGGCGCTGGTCGAGCGGGAGTTGCGTGAGCTTGGTCCCGTCGCTCGGGACGGAGAGCGCCCCGCCGGCGGTGGAGGAGAAGGAGCTGGAGGTGGTGCGGATGCTTCTGACCACCGTGTGCAGGATCTCCCGCACGGCCGTGCCCGGATCGCTCTCGTCGGTGAAGAAGGCGAAGCCCGTCGAAACGCGCTGGATGGCCTCACGGTTGGCCCGGCCGAAGCCGAAGCTCACGATCTGGACGCCGTACTTGTCCTCCTTCGCCGTGATCTCCGCTCGGGCCTGTGTCCAGTCCTCATGGGCGTTGTGTTCGCCGTCGCTGATGAAGAAGACGACGGGCTGGTGGTAGGCGCTGCCCTTGCCGAGGCCCTTGATGCCGTCGCGCAGGGCCTGCCCGGAGGCCCGCAGCCCCGTCGCGAAGTCGGTTCCGCCCTGCGGAGCGAGCACGGGCATGTCGGCGAAGGCGATGTCCGTCAGCGGCAGGACGCACTCGGCGTGGTCGGAGAAGGTGACGACGGCGAGCCGCGCGATCTCTCCGGTGCCCGGGTCGTCCTTGATGACCTGCTTGATCTCGGGCAGTGCCTGGTTGACGGCGTCCATCGGTGCGCCTCTCATCGAGATGGAGACGTCGAGGCAGAGGCAGACGGGAAAAACAGCGGGCCGTTCGACGTTGGAGAATGCGGACATGCGTGTCATCACTTCCGTTCAATACGCGGAAAGCAGCGAACTCTGAATGACCTCTCTTCATTCCGTTTTTTGGGCGCGCTCCACCGGTACACGTGCCACCGGCAAACGTGATCCATTCACCGGAAGGAAATATCAGGAGGCGCGAAGAGGGACATTCACCGAAGCGGAACGCCGGGCCACCCAGTGGGCCGCTGAAAGGAAAGTATGCACCTGCACGAGCGAGTGCGAAGCACTTTCGGCCCATTCCCCGGAAAAACCCGGAAAATGCCCGGCTCTCGCCCAGGTGGTCAGGACCAGGGGGCGCGCTCCTCGCCCGGCGGCCCGATCTCGACGCCGTAGCGCGCCAGCTCCCTGCCCACCCAGCGCATGGTCTCCGAGGCGTCCAGGTCCCGCGGGGGCTCGTCGGTGACCTCGACGAGGCCGCTCTCCGCGCCATGGTCGAACAGCACCAGAGACTCGTGCGGGAGATCGAGCCGGGACAGCCAGACGAACCCCTGCGCCCAGTCCGCCTCGGCACGCAGCCAGTGCCCCCAGCGCCTGGTGAAGGCGTACTCCGTGGGGTTGGAGTGCACCAGCCACCCGTCGCTCTGCTGCACCGAGTTGAGGTCCGGCATGCTGCGCAGGGACACCAGCGACACGTCACGGGCCAGCCGGACCTGGGAGAGCCGCTTGCCCTCCACCTCCTTGCGCGGCAGGATCCGGCGATTGCCATGGCCGTCGAAGCGCATGTCGCGGATCAGCCTCTCGACGAGGGCGGTCACCGGCTCGGGTGCCGCGTACAGATACGCGTACCGGTCGTTGGGGGTGCTGTCGAACCGGGCGCCGCCGAAGTGGTGGTCCTGCGCGGTGGTGTTGAAGCAGTCCGCGTCGCGCTTGCGCGAGTGCACTCGGTAGAGGACCTTGCCGGCCCTCCATGTGACGCGCCGGGGCTCCGCCGTGCCCTTGCCGGGCAGTCCCGCACCACGAGCCATGTCAGTCCTCCTCCCCCACCACACGTGCGGCGGCCAGTAGTTGATCGTCCAGGCCCGCGCCGAGCAGGGCCGCCGGCACCGCGTCCAGCCAGAGGTTGGGGCCGAGCCACCAGTCGGCCACGCCCCACGGGTCGAGGGCCGCGCCCAGCAGGCCGTTGATGGTGAGGACCAGCGTGCGGGACCGCCCGTCCGGGCCGAACTGGAAGGCCGGGAGCAGTTCGGCCCCGTCCTGTGACCGCAGGCGGATGAGTTCCGCTTCGTCGGCTTCCACGCCGAAGCCGTCCCGCAGCTCATCGGCGGTGACCGCGGGTTCGGACAGGATCCGCTCGCGGGCCGAGGCCCAGCGCCGTTCCGCGGCCGGGAGGGGACCGGTGCCGCCGTCCGCCGCCGCCCCCGGTGCGACCGGGTCCGCGGAGCCGCGGGGCCGGCCCGCGCCGGGGCCGCCGAGCGAGAGGTGCGCGACCAGCAGCTCGTGCGGCGCCTGCGCCGTCGTGCCGTGGAAGCGCCGGCCGACCGCGCCGCGCTCGGAGTCGGGCAGGGCCGTACGCAGATGCAGGGCGAGGGCCTGCGTGACCGCCCGCAGCCGGTGTTCGTCACCCCCTTCGGCCACGAGGGCCAGCAGGCCGTCGAGTTGTTCCCGGTCCCGCGACCTCAGTTTCTCCCGCATCGCCTGTAGATCCCATACCAGCGCGCTGATCAGTTGCCGGTCATAGTCTCCATGCGCCCCCTCTCGGAATCAGGACGGAGACGTACGCTAGTGAGATACGGTTCCTTTGGCAATTGGGCGGCACGACCGGGGGATTTCGGAGGAAGCTATTCCTGCACGCGGACAGGGGGCATTCACGCGCATGGGCAATGAGGCTTCGGATGATCATTCCGAGGAGTCCGCAGCGGCGGAATTCGTCGAACTGAGCACGTACGGGAACGAACACCCGTACGAGAATGGCGGAGCGGAACGGGCCGCGAACGGAACGGCGGACGGGGCCCGGGAGGAACCAGTGCACCGGGCGGTCCACCTGCTCGGACTGGCCGAGGAGACACTGGCCGCAGAGACACCGGCCGAAGAGACGGTGACCGCGCAGACGGTGACCGCGCAGACGGTGACCGCGCACACGCCGTCGGGAGAGCCGCCGACCGTCCGCCCGGGAACCGGGGCCGAGGTGGAACGGGCCGTGGCCGCGCTGGAGGAGGCGGAAGGCATCCTCGCCGGACCGTGTGCCTCGGCGACGGAGACCGGCGAACGCCGGCGGCTGTACGAGGGGTCGCTGTGGGCCGCCGAGATCCGCTACGCCCACGGGCGGGCTGCCCCCGACCTGGACACCGTGATCGCCCGCGCCGAGGCCCTGCGCGCCCTGGCCGTCGAGGCGGGCGCAGCCTCCGCCACCGACGACGGCGATCCGCAGGCCGCCCGCCATGCGTTGGTGGATCTCACCTGTGACCTGGCCCTGGACCTCGCGACGCGCTGGAGCCTGAGCGAGCCCGGCACGCGCCCACCCGCGACCGCGTTCAGTCCGTCGCCTTCGCGTATTCCTGTGCCATGCCTCCCGCGAAGTCGTACACCACGACCTGCTCGTCGCTGACGACCCAGGCGTCGTGGCCGGGTGTGCACACGAAGACGTCGCCGGGGCCCACCTCGCTCTCGGCGCCGTCGTCCATGTGGATACGCAGACGCCCCTGGACGACGTAGCCGTTGTGGTGGACCTGGCAGCTGTCCGTGCCCGCTATCGGTGCCACGGACTCCGACCAGCGCCAGCCCGGCTCGAAGGTCGCGACAGCGAAGTCGAGTCCGCTGAGATGGACGGCTTCGAGATGCCCCCGGGGGAAATCGCGGCGCTCGTCCGCCTTGTCGAGTGTCTTCACCTCAAGCATGACGGCTCTCCCTTCCGGCCGTTGTCCGTACGGCCGGGGCCGGTCTCCGTCTTCCGCCCGTTCGAGCGGAACCGGCGGGGGCCGCGCCCCATCACTCCATGGTCCGCCCGTCCATCCGGAGCCGCCATTCGGGTGACGGCGGCTCCTGGTGTCAGGCTCCGGTCGCGCACAACCGGGCGAAGCGCTCCACGTCGATGTTCCCGCCGGAGACGATCACTCCGATCCGGCTCGGGAGGGTTCCCGCCCGGCCGGCGAGCAGGGCGGCCAGCGGGGTGGCGCCGCTGGGCTCGACGACGATCTTCAGGCGTTCGAACGCGAACCGCATCGCCGCCCGGATCTCGTCGTCGGACACCAGGGCGATCCCGTCCACGAGCCGCCGGTTGACGGAGAAGGTCAGCTCCCCCGGGGTCTCCGCGGCCTGGCCGTCGGCGATGGTGCGGGGCACGGGGATCGTGACCCGCCGGCCCGCCTCCAGCGACCGTCTGGTGTCGTCCCCGGCCTCCGGCTCCACGCCGATCACCCGGATGCCGGCGTCCAGGCCCTTGGCCGCGGTGGCACTGCCGGCGATCAGCCCACCGCCGCCGACCGGCGTCATCAGCGCACCCAACTCCCCCACCTCTTCGAGGAGTTCGAGTGCCGCGGTGCCCTGGCCCGCGATGACGTGCGGGTGTTCGTAGGGCGGGATGAGGGCGAGGTCGCGCTCGGCGGCCAGGGCCTCACCGATGGCCACGCGGTCGCCGGTGTAGCGGTCGTACGTCACGATCTCGGCGCCGTAGGCGGCGGTGGCCGCCCGCTTGGAGGCCGGGGTGTCCTCCGGCATGACGATCACCGCGGTGGTGCCGAGTTCCCGGGCGGCCAGGGCGACGGCCTGGGCGTGGTTGCCGGAGGAGTAGGCGGCGATGCCCCGGGCCAGTTGCCCGGGGGTGAGCCGGGAGGCCGCGTTGTAGGCGCCGCGGAACTTGAAGGCGCCCACGCGCTGGAAGTTCTCGCACTTGAGGAAGACCTCGGCGCCGACGAGTTCGTCGAGGGTGCGTGAGCGCAGGACGGGGGTGCGGTGGGCGACGCCCTTCAGTTGGGCGGCCGCGTCACGGATGTCGTCGAGGGTGACCGGCGGGGTGGTGGTCGTCACGCGTGTCCTCCATCGGAAGCGGAAGAAGAAGCAGCAGCGGCAGGGCCGGAGGAGCCGGCCACGGCCCCGGAGGGGGACCCGACGGCGGAACCGGCCATGGCGTCGGAGGGACCGGAGGGATCAGGGGCATCGGCGGCCGGGGTGGTCGCGGCCCTGGCCTGGGAGAGGTAGCTGTACGCGGAGGCGCGGGAGATGCCGAGCCGGGCGGCGACCTGCTCGACCGCTCGCCGTACGGCGAAGACCCCGCGGTCGTCGAGGCTGCGGAACAGCTCCAGGCGTTCCGCGCGGTCGAGGCCCGCCCAGGGGCGGTTCTGGCGGAGCTGATGGGCGTCGAGTATCACGTCGACGACGGAGTCGATGTCGTTGCCGAACGTGGTGACCGGCAGTTCGGCGGGTGCCCGGCCGATTCCGGCGAGTGCGCCGAGCAGGGCGTGGGCCTCGGTGACCGCGGAGACGTCGAGGTTGACGCAGACGGCGCCGAACACCGCGCCGGTGGAGTCCCGCAGCACCATGGTGGAGGACTTGACGGTCTGCCCGGCGGGCGTGCGGGTGACGTAGTTCAGCTCGTCGGCCGCCCGGTCGCCGCGCGCGACCATCCGCAGGCCGATCTCACTCATCGCCCCGCCCACGGCACGGCCGGTCACCGCCCCGGCGAGGGCGACCACCGACCGCTCCGGGCGCCGGTAGTCATGCAGGACCACTTCGCACATCGGGCCGAACGTCGCCACGATCCCCTCGACGACCGGCTTCAGCGCGCCGAGGATCGCGTCCCGCTCGGCCTCCAGGCGCTGTTCGCCCGACATCACGCCCTCCCTCTCCCGACCAGCTCCTCTAGACTACACGTCCAATCACTGGACTGGAAGTCCAATCAGCCTCCGGTCGTCCCCTCGGACCCACCCCCGGACGCACCCCTGCCCAGGACCTTGACGGCACTGATGTTACCGGTAACATCAGTGCCGTCGGAGCGAACGAGAGGTGTGTGCTGTGCCGGGGGAAGAACGCGTTGTCGACAGCAGCAGGCCGGTGCCGTCCGTGGCGGCGCCGGCGCACACACCGGTTTTCAGTCCGGCCGCCGTGGTGGCTTCCTGCGTCGGCTTCGTCCTGATCGGAGCCCTGCAAGCCCTCTACGGTCCGGCCATTCCGGCGTTCCGCGAGGAGTTCGGGCTGACTCCCTCGGCCGCCGGCCTGGGGCTGAGCGCCCATTTCGTCGGCGGGGTCGCCGGTGTGCTGCTGTTCGACCGGCTCTACGGCCGCTTCGGCAACCGGCAGATCCTCGGCGCCTCGTACCTGCTCATGGCGATCGGCGCGGCGGGCTTCGCGCTGGCGCCGGCCTGGCCGGCCGCGCTGGCCTCGGCGCTGTTCGCCGGGCTCGGCTTCGGCGGCATCGACTACGGCCTCAACCAGCTGTTCGCGCTCGGCTTCGGTCACCGTTCGACCGCCATGCTGAACATCCTCAACGCGCACTTCGGCGTGGGCGCGATCCTCGGACCCGCGCTGATCGGTGTGGTCGGCTCCGAGCACTACCCGGCGGTCTTCCTCGGATTCGCGCTCGCCAACCTGCCGTTGCTGCTGTGCCTGAAGGGCGTCCGCGACCGGGCGCCACAGCCGGCCGGTGCCCCGGAGGCGGGCGGCGCGCGGGTCGTCGGCCGCAGCCTGGGCTCCGTACTGGCCGTCTTCGTCGCGCTCTACGTCCTGCACGTGGGCATCGAGGCGGGTGTCGGCGGCTGGGAGCCCACCCATCTGGAGACCGTCGGCTACGGCGCCGGGGTCGCCGCGACCGCCACCTCCGTCTACTGGCTGATGATGACCGTCGGCCGGTTCCTGGTCGCGCCGATCGCGCTGCGTTTCTCGGCGCAGGCCATCATCACGGTCTCCTGCGCGGGCATGACGGTCTGTCTGCTGCTGGCCTCGGTCCCGGCCCTCGCGCCGTACGCCTACGCCGGGGTCGGTCTGTTCATCGCCCCGATCTTCCCCACCGGCCTGCCCTGGCTGCACCGGGCCGCCCCGAGCGCCCGCCGGGCCGGTGCCGTGGTCATCGCCGCGTCCATGATCGGCGGTGTCGCCGCCGGGCCGGCGCTCGGCAAGGCCATCGAGGCGTCCGGCGTCCGCGCGGTCCCGCTGCTGCTGTCCGGGATCTCGGCGCTGTGCCTGGCGGCGACGCTCTGGCTGATCCGCGCGACCCGCGCCCGCTGAAGCGGTCCGGTCCGACCCCCTCCGTCCTCACTCAGCGTCCGTTCGGCTCTCCGTCCGAACCCATCCGTCCGCACTCGGCACCCGATCCCTCCGTCCGAGCCCCTCCTCCGTTCCCAGCGCCTCTCCCCACCCGCACCGGCCTGTCGCACCCGACCGAAGGGAAGCCCCCGCATGCCCGCTCTGACGACGTCGTCCGACGGATTCCTCCTGCACGGCGAGCCGTTCCGGATCATCTCCGGGGCCCTGCACTACTTCCGCGTCCATCCCGACCAGTGGGCCGACCGGCTGCGCAAGGCACGCCTGATGGGGCTCAACACCGTCGAGACGTACCTGCCGTGGAACCTCCACGAGCCGCAGCCCGGCACGCTCGTCCTCGACGGCCTGCTCGACCTGCCGCGCTTCCTGCGGCTGGCGCGACAGGAAGGCCTGCACGTCCTGTTGCGTCCCGGGCCGTACATCTGCGCCGAGTGGGACGACGGCGGACTGCCCGCGTGGCTCATCGCGGACCCGGACATCCGCCTGCGCACCAGCGACCCCCGCTTCACCGAGGCGTTCGACCGCTACCTCGACCAGCTCCTGCCCCCGCTGCTGCCGCACCTCGCGGCGAACGGCGGGCCGGTGATCGCCGTCCAGGTGGAGAACGAGTACGGGGCGTACGGCGACGACATCGCGTACCTCCAGCACGTCGAACAGGCCCTGCGCTCCCGGGGTGTCGACGAGCTGCTGTTCACCTGCGACCAGGCCAACGCCAAGCACCTGACCGCCGGCAGCCTGCCCGGCACGCTCAGCACGGGGACGTTCGGCAGCCGGATCGACGAGCATCTGGCCGCGCTGCGCGCGCACCGGCCCGACGGCCCGCTGATGTGCGCCGAGTTCTGGATCGGCTGGTTCGACCACTGGGGCGGCCCGCACCACGTGCGGTCGGCACAGGACACGGCCGCCGACCTGGACCGGCTGCTGTCCGCGGGTGCCTCGGTCAACATCTACATGTTCCACGGCGGCACCAACTTCGGCTTCACCAATGGTGCCAACCACCACCACACGTACGCGCCCACCGTCACGTCGTACGACTACGACGCCCCGCTCACCGAGAGCGGCGACCCCGGCCCGAAGTACCACGCGTTCCGTGAGGTCATCGCCCGGCACGCGCCGGTCCCCGACGAGCCGGCCCCGCGGCCGGGTCCCAAACTCCCGCCGCGCACCGTCGACCTGGACCGCAGGGCTCCGCTGCTGCCGTACCTCGCCACGCTGGGCGGGGCGGTGCGCACCCAGGACCCGGTGACGATGAACGAACTCGGCGTGCACGGCGGGTATGTGCTGTACCGCACCACCGTTCCCGCGTCGGGCGACGGCCTGCTGCACTTCGCGGGCGGGGTGGGCGACCGGGCCCAGGTCTTCGTGGACGGCGCCTCCGTCGGCGCACTGGAACGCGAACGCCACGACGAGACACTGCCGTTGCGCGTCCCGCGGTCCGGTGCCGTGCTGGAAGTGCTGGTGGAGAACCAGGGCGGGGTCAACTACGGGCCCCGCATCGGCGCGCCCAAGGGGCTGCTCGGACCGGTGTCCTTCCAGGGCACCGCTCTGCACGGCTGGGAGTGCCTGCCCGTGCCCCTGGGCGACCTCGGCGCGGTGCCGTTCGATCCGTCCGAGGCGGCCACGGACGCGGTGCCCGCCTTCCACCACGGCACGTTCGAGGTGGACACCCCGGCCGACACGTTCCTGGCCCTGCCGGGCTGGACGAAGGGCCAGGCGTGGGTCAACGGCTTCCACCTCGGCCGCTACTGGAACCGCGGCCCGCAGCGCACGCTGTACGTGCCGGGCCCGGTCCTGCGCGGGGGCGCCAACGAGCTCGTCCTGCTGGAACTGCACGCCACGGCCGGCACCCGGGCACGGTTCACCGACGCCCCCGACCTCGGACCGGAGAACACCTGATGCCCCGCCCTCATCACCTGCGCGTCCCCGCCCCCGCCGGTCCACCGCTGACCGGGCACCTGCCCTTCGCCGACGCCCCCGGCGTGCCCGACCCCATCGAGGTCACCAGCCGGTGGCTCACGCGTGGCGGACGGCCCTGGTTCCCGGTCTCCGGCGAGTTCCACTACTCCCGCTACCCGGCCGCCGAGTGGGAGGAGGAGCTGCTGAAGATGAAGGCGGGCGGTGTCACGGCGGTCGCCAGCTATCTCATCTGGATCCACCACGAGGAGATCGAGGGCCGGATCCGCTTCGACGGCGACCGTGACCTGCGCCGCTTCGCCGAGCTGTGCGCCCGGCACGGCCTGGACTTCATTCCCCGCATCGGTCCCTGGTGCCACGCCGAGGTCCGCAACGGGGGCCTGCCCGACTGGCTGCTGGCCCGCGACTGCGCCCCGCGCACCGACGACCCCGCCTACCTGGAGCCCGTGCGCGCCTGGTTCGCGGCGATCGCCGGGCAACTGCGGGGCCTGGACCGGGCGCACGGCGGCCCGATCGTGGCGGTCCAGATCGAGAACGAGCTGTACGACCAGCCCGGCCATCTGCTCACCCTCAAGCGGATGGCCCAGGAGGCCGGACTGAGCGCCCCGCTGTGGACGTCCACCGCCTGGGGCGGGGTCCGGCTCCCGCCCGACGAGCTGCTTCCGCTCTACGGCGGCTACACCGAGACGTTCTGGACCGAGGCGGACGGCGGCTGGCCCGACACCTGCCGCAAGCACTTCTTCTTCACCCACCAGCGCGACGACGAGGGCATCGGCGCCGACCTGCGGCCGACCACCGTGCGCGGCGGCGAACCGGACGCCCTCGCGGACCGGTTCCCCTGGGCCACCTGCGAGCTGGGCGGCGGGATGGCGGTGTCGTACCACCGCCGCCCGCGGGTCGACGCCGACGACATCGGCGCGCTGGGGCTCACCAAGATCGGGTGCGGCTCGGTGTGGCAGGGCTTCTACATGTTCCACGGCGGCACCAACCCGGCGGGCGGGCTGACGACCCTGCAGGAGTCCCACGCCACCGGCTACCCCAACGACCTGCCCGTCCTGACGTACGACTTCCAGGCACCGCTCGGCGAGTACGGCCAGTACCGGCGGACGTACGACGAACTGCGGTTGCAGCATCTGCTGTTGGCGGACTTCGGTCATGTCCTCGCGCCCATGGAGTCCGTGCTGCCGGAGCGGCGGCCGGCGGATCAGGACGACCGGAAGACGCTGCGCTGGGCGGTGCGCGGCGACGGCGGGTCGGGGTTCCTGTTCGTCAACAACCACCAGCCGCACGAACCGCTGCCGGACCATCCGGACACGTCGTTCACGGTCGAATTCCCGGGCGGCACAGGGGCGTTGACCCTGCCGAGTACGCCCGTCACGGTCCCGAGCGGCGCCTACTTCTGCTGGCCGTTGCGGCTCGACGTGGCGGGACTGCGGCTGGAGTGGGCCACCGCGCAGCCCGTGTGCACGGTCGACCTGGACGGCCGTACCGTGCTGGTGCTGGCCGCCACCGACGGCATCGCTCCCGAACTCGCCCTGGACGCCTCGACGGTGGTGTCGGTCGGTACGCCGTCCGGGGACCTCACACCGGTCGGCGACCGGCTGCTGGTGACGGGGCTGCGGCCCGGCACCGAAGCCCTGGTCGAGGTGGACACGGCGGACGGCGGCCGGGTCGGCCTGCTGGTCCTGGACGCGGCGACGGCACGTACCGCCTACCGGGGCGAGGCGTGGGGCGCCGAGCGGCTGGTGCTGTGCGACGCGGGAGTCGTCTTCGACCGGGAGCGGCAGGAGGTACGGCTGCACGGGCCGGACTCGGCCGTCTCGTTCGCGGCCCTGCCCGCTCCGCCGCGGGCGCCGGTGGTCGACGGGACGGCGGCGGTCACCGAGTCGGCGGACGGGGTGTTCACGCGGTACACGGCGTGCGCGGGTACCGAGTCCGGGGACCCGGCCGCCGTGCCGCTGGTGCTCGTCCGGCCGGCGGGTCCGGCGCCGGAGCCCACGACGGGCGTGCAGGGACGGGCGAGCGTGCCCGCGGACAAGCACTTCGACTCCGTGGCCGCCGAGTACCACGTCGACGTACCGGACGACCTGCCGCCGGGCACGCTGCTGCGCCTGCGCTGGACCGGGGACGTGGCACGGGCGTACGTGGGGGACACGCTCGTCGCGGACCAGTTCTTCTCCGGGCGGGTCTGGGACATCGGTCTCGACCGGCTGCCCGCCGGCACACTGCGCGCGCGGGGGCTGCGGCTGCGGATACTGCCGCTGCACCCGGACGCCCCGGTGTACGTACCCCGGGAAGCGGCCGACGGCACCCGGACAGCCGCCGTGACACGCGCCGAGTGGGTCACACGGCACACCTGCTCGGTACGGGCGGACCGAAGGACCGCCTCGCCAGAGGGCGCAGAGGGCTGAGAGGACTGAGGGTCGGGCGTGGCCGGGTGGGTCTCGGGGGCCGCCCGGCCGGCGGGTCACGAGGCGCGGCGAGGACGGGCCGGCCCTCGCCACGCCCTCGCCACGCCCTCGGCGTGCTGCGTCGCCCCCGCCACTCGGGGACCGGGGCCGTCCGTCGTACGTCCGGCCTATGCTGTGGTCCTGCCGGGCGGAACAGGACCGCCGCAACGATGTCGAGGAAACTGTCACCATGACCCGAAGCGCCGCCGACGGAGCCGTTCCGAAGTGGCGCAGCAGACGGAACTTCGCGGGGGCGCGTCCCGTGATGGACGACGTGGCCCGGCTGGCCGGTGTCTCCAAGCAGACCGTCTCCCGCGTGCTCAACGACCATCCGTCCGTTCGCGCCGAGACCCGCGAGGCGGTCCTGGTGGCGATGCGCACGCTCGGTTACCGGCCCAGCCGCAGCGCCAGGTCGCTGGCCAGCGGCCGGACCCGGATGCTCGGGGTGATCTCCTTCGACGCCGCCCGCTACGGGCCCGCGTCGATCCTCACGGCGATCAACACGGCGGCGCAGGACGCCGGGTACCTGGTGAGCTCCATCGCGCTCGACACCGCCGACCACGGCACGGTCGTCGAGGCGGTGGACCGGCTCTCGGCCGAGGGCGCGGACGGGGTGATCGCCATCGCGCCGCAGCTGTGGGTGGGCCGGGCGCTGGCCGACACCCACCTGGACATTCCGCTGGTGGTGCTGGAGAACGGCTTCGACACCGAGACCCCGCTGGCCACCGGCGACTCACGGGCGGGCGCCCGCAAGGCCACCGAGCATCTGCTGCGGCTCGGCCACCCGACCGTCTGGCACATCGCGGGGCCGACCGGCTGGACCTCCGCCGATCACCGGCGGGCCAGCTGGCGGTCGACGCTGGCGGCGGCCGGCGCCGAGGTCCCCGAGCCGCTCGTCGGTGACTGGAGCGCCGACTCCGGGTACGACCTGGGCCGCCGGCTGGCCTCACGCCCGGACGTGACGGCGGTGTTCGTGTCCAACGACCAGATGGCGCTCGGCCTGCTGCACGCCCTGCACGAGGCCGGCCGCTCCGTCCCCGGCGACGTCAGCGTCGTCGGCTACGACGACATCCCCGAGGCCGCGCACCTCCTCCCGCCCCTGACCACCGTCCGCACGGACTTCGCGGAGATCGGCACCCGTTCCCTCCACCTCCTCCTGAACCGCATCGACGGTTCCGCGGAACCGCCCGGCCCCGAGTCACTGGTCCCGGTCGACCTGGTGATCCGCGCCAGCAGCGGACCCGCGCCGGGACACTGACGCCGGCGCCCGCCACCGGGACCGACGCTGCCGCGGCCCGCAGACCGCGTGGCCGGCGCCGGTGGTGACCGCCCCGTGGCGCCGAGCCCGCTCCCTCCCGGCCCACCTGCTTTCGCAGGAACGCAACGGGCCGCCGAAACGGCGCGCCCGTCACAGGCAGCGTTCCACCCACATGTAGACGAGGCCGATCGCTCCGGTACCCATGCCGTAGCAGGCACCGCGCAGCATGTGGGTGAGGGCGGTGCGCCGGCGGCCAACGGCCCACTCGACGGCGGTGGTCAGGCGTCCCGGGCCCGTGCGGGCCGGGTCGTGGCCGGCGTTCATGGGAGACGTCCCCTCTCGCACATCAGCGGCGTCCTGCGGTGAACTGCTGGAGCTGGTCGACCAGTTGGCGGTCCGGCCGGGCGACGATGACGGAGCAGCCGGGGGTGCGCGAGGCGAGCCGGTCGACCTCGCTCTCCAGCCGGCCGCTCGGGGCGTAGGCCCGGGAGCCGTTGGTGCGCACGTACCGCGCGAAGATCTCCAGTCCTTCGATGAAGGCGGCGTCCGGTGGAGCGGTGTCCGCCATGGAGTGCGTGAGCTGGTGGAACCAGTGCCGCGCGCGCTTCGACTCACCGAGGGACAGATGGTGCAGGTGGAGGCAGTACGCGGCGGCCCGGCTGCCCGCGCCGGCGGCGAGTTCCCACCAGAACTGGGCGGACTCCGGATGCCGCGTCAGAAACAGCAGGCAGCCGAAGACGAGGGCTCCGTCGACGTCCATCTGCTCCTCGGTCAGCGGCCCGCGGCCCGGTCCTTCGGCGATCTTGTCGACGTGCGCGGCGGCGTCCGGCTCGTTGAGCACCCACCGGCAGACCACGCTCAGGCGCTGTCCGGCCTGTGCCGCGCGGGTGATCTCCACGGTGGGAGTGCGGCGTGAGGCGTCCGCCGCGAGCCGGCGCAGTGCGGTGGCGACGTCGAAACGGTCCGCGGCGGAGACGGGGATCCGCGCGTCGGCCAGGAGGGCGTCGACGTTGGGGGTCATGGTCCTTCTCCCTTCTTCTTCGGCTTCTTGCGGTCGTCGGGCAGGCCCAGCTTGATCCGCAGGCGTTCCTTGCCCCGGCGCAGATGGTGGCCGACGGTGCGCTCGTCGATGCCGACGAACCAGGCGACCTTGGCGGTGGGGTAGCCCAGGACGTAGCGCAGCACGATCACCTCGAACTGCCGGTTCGGCAGGTCCGCGATCGCCTCGTACAGGCCGCGGCTGGACTCCATCTTCTGGAACTTGTGCCGCGCGGCGGCCAGCGCCTGAGCGATCGGGCCGTTGATGACGAACGCGGGCGCCCGCCCTTCCGACTCCAGGCGGTCGTGCACGGCCCGCCGTACGATCGCCCAGGCGCCCTGTTCGAGGTTCCCGGCGCTCAGCAGTTCCGTCCAGCCGGCGTGGATCTCCAGGAACACCTCGTGTATGACCTCTTCGGCCGCCGCGCGGGTGCCGAAGTGGACTTCCGCGTACGCGTGGAACACCTCCTGGTGCCCGAGGTAGAAGGCCTCGAAATCCAGTGGCAGATCCAGCGGAACGAACATCGACTGGGCCGGCCCGAGGCCGTGTTCCGGAGGCGGGGCGTCCTTGCGGGCGTCGTCGTGACTCACACGAGCCTCCCGTCGACTGGGGACATGGGCAGAGATCCTCTCCATCGAGGGGCAGCAAGGGACCGGCCCAACTCGCTCCCGGGGGCGGCTCGTTGGGTCTGCTTCCCACCTAAGCGATTCACCGCCCGGATCACTCACCACAACGCCACGGAATGACCGGCCGCCCCCGCGCGACAGCTCCGCGCGAGCTTCCCCGAGCGCCGCCGGTCACTCGCTGTAGCCCCCTGACCAGGACCGACCCGTGAGAGGGGCAGGCCGCACACCTGTCCGCCCCACTCATCGTGTTCTCCATCACACCCCCCGGGCGCCTCACGCCTCCGTCCCGCACGCGCGGTGGACTCATCGGGGAGCCAGCACTTAGTAGCCATGGCTATAGTAGCTATGTATTCTATTGTCGAGTCATTCCGTGAGGACATCGACAGACCCACAGAGACATCGAGGAGCAGCCATGACCACCACCGCCGCCGCCACCGCCTCCGTCGCCTCCATCGCCCCGAATCCCGCCACCGCGCCTTCCGTCGACGGCCGGGTCATCGGCCTGGCCCACTACGCCAGTCGCGCGGTCCTGGAGTCCGTCCTGGCCCACCACGGACTCACGTTCCAGCAACTGCTGGCCCTGCGCCTCGCCTCGATCGCCGACACCCCCGTCGAGCGCGACGAGCTGGCCGGTCAGGTCGCCGGGTCCCTCAAGGTCGACCCGGCGCAGGTGCACAGGACCGTGGACGAGCTGATCGCCAAGGAGCTGGTGACACCCGAGGCCTCCCGGTTGCGGGTCACGGACGCCGGGCAGGCCGTGTACGCCGAGGCGCGTGCCGGGACCGCACCGATCTCCGCCCGGATCTACGCCGGCATCCCCGCCGCGGACCTGGCGGCCGCCGGCCGCGTCCTGACCCTGGTCACCGAGCGGGCGAACGCGGAACTGGCCGCCTTCTCCCAGTAGGCGGCAGTCTCGCCGAAGCAGTGAAACGCCTGACCGTCTCGCGGGGTTGGAGGCCGCAAGGAGGTCGCCGCGCGTGTGGCCGCTTGCGCACCTCGTCCAGCAGACCGGGGTCGCAGTCGGACCACTCGAAGCCACTGTCCGCTCCCGCAACCCGCCCGATGCAGCACGCGCCCGATGCGGCACGCGCCCGATGTGGCACGCCGCTTGTGACTCGTTGCCTGTGACTCGCCGCTACGCCAGGCCGCCCGCAAGTCGCCGGTACGGCGCGCCGTCCGCTACGTCGCCTCGGCGCCGCCCACCCGTGTGCGCCGTCCCCGCCGGTGGGCGATCTCGCCCAGGACGACGTCCACGGCGATGAAGGCGGCCAGCGGGATGCCGAGCAGCGGAACGAAGTAGCCGAGTACGGCGACGGCCGCCGCGCACGGCAGCAGGATCTGCGGGGGCACCTGCTGCCAGGCGCCGCGCGGGATCGGCCGGCCGAAGGCGGAGCCCCGCCCGCGCTGCCACCACATGCGGTAGCCCCACACGATCAGCAGGACGAGACCGAGCGCGAGGAACATCAGGGCGATCTGGTTGACCAGCCCGAAGAGAGATCCGGTGTGCAGGTCGATGCCCCAGCGGGTCAGCTTCGCCAGCACCGGGTAGTCCGCGAACCGCAGGACGTCGGTGACCTCGCCGGTCGTCGGGTCGACCGCGGCGGAGTCCTGCTTCTCGGGCCAGCTGCGCTGCACCTGCTTCACGACGTACGCCGACGAGGCGTCGGCGGGCGGGACGATCTCGACCGGGTCGCCGAGACCCTCGGCGCGGGCGGCCGCCAGGACCTTGTCGAGGCCGACGCCGTGCTCGGCGCCCCCGGCCGAGGCCGAAGCCCCGTGGCCCCCGTGCTCGCCGCCCGCCGCCGCCGTGACCGACGGGGTGGCCTGGCCGAGCGAGGTGCGCAGTTCGTCGATGTTGGCTCCGGCGTACGTCGACCAGGTCAGCCCGGTCGCCGAGAGGAACAGGAACCCGGCCGCGGCCCAGGCGCCGACGGTGCCGTGCAGGCCGAGCGTGCGGCGCCGCCCGTCGGTGCCCCGCAGCTTGCGCAGCGCACGGCGGCGGGAGAACCACAGCGCCAGACCGCCGAGGGCGATCACCCCGAGCCAGCTCGCGGCGAACTCGCTGTAGAGGCGGCCGGACTGCCCGAGGTGCAGATCGCGGTGGAGCTCGTCGATCCAGGTGCGCAGGGGCAGCGCACCGGTCGCGCCGTACTGTTCGAGCGCGCCGCGCACCTTCCCGGTGTACGGGTCGACGAACACGGCCAGTGTGTGGTCCGCGTCGACTCCCCCGACACCGGAGAGCAGCACGCGGGTGGTCGCGTCGGCCGCGGGCGAGGGACGTATCGCGGACACCGTGCCCTCGGGGTGCGCCTCGCGGGCGGCGGCCACCTGCTCGGATATCGGCAGCTTGCGGTCGCCGACGGCGGAGACGGTCAGCTCGTCGGCGTACACGAACTTCTCGGCCTGGAACGAGCCGGCGTACAGGAGGCCGGTTACGGCGGCGACGAGCAGGAACGGTGCGACGAGCACTCCGGCGTAGAAGTGCAGGCGCAGGACCAGCGGGCGCAGCGAGGCCCCTGAGCGGGGCGACGACGCCGGGGCGGCGGCGGGTTGCGGGGCCTCGTCCGTGGCGGACGAGGGAGCGGTGGACATCGGCGGGCCTCTCCCGGGGCAGGGGGCGTTTCTCGGCTCTGGCGGCCACAGGGGCTGTGGCGGTCCAGATGTCGGGAGGAAGGGGCGTCGAGTTCCCGGCCATAGGAGTGGCGTGCGTCACATTGGGGGGTCCGGGGCGTCCGGAAGGGCCGTGGCATGCTGGCGCGATGGCATCTCCCCGTGATCGCGCGCCCGTTGCCGACCTCGTCGAGGAACTCCTGGCCGTGGACGGCCCGTTGCCCGTCGTCGCGGCCGGAGATCCGGTACTGCGGCGCGGCACCGAGCGCTTCGACGGTCAGCTGGAGCCCGCGCTGCTGTCCCGTTTCGTCGATGCCCTGCGGCTGACCATGCACGCGGCGCCGGGCGTGGGCCTGGCCGCACCGCAGGTGGGGGTGGGGCTGCGGATCGCGGTGATCGAGGATCCCGCGCCCGTGCCGGAAGAGGTACGGCTGGCGCGCGGCCGGGTCCCGCAGCCCTTCCGGGTGCTGGTCAACCCCTCGTACGAGCCCGTCTCCACCGCCCGTGCCGCGTTCTTCGAGGGGTGTCTGAGCGTGCCGGGCTGGCAGGCGGTGGTGGCGCGGCACGCCGAGGTGCGGCTGACGGGCGAGGACGAACACGGGCGTGCGGTGGACGAGGTGTTCACCGGCTGGCCCGCGCGGATCGTCCAGCACGAGACCGACCACCTCGACGGCCTGCTGTACCTCGACCGTGCGGAACTGCGGTCGCTGTCGTCGAACGAGGCGGTGGCGCGGCGGTGGGCGCAGCCGACACCGGGGGAGGCCGCGGTCTCCCTCGGGTTCGGACTGCCCGGGTGACGGGGCGGGTCAGTTGTCCCGGTACGCCTCCAGCAGCCGCAGCCACACCTCGCTGATCGTCGGATACGACGGCACCGCGTGCCACAGCCGGCTGATCGGGACCTGGCCCGCGACGGCGATCGTGGCGGAGTGGAGGAGTTCGCCGACGCCGGGGCCGACGAAGGTGACGCCGAGGAGGACCTCGCGTTCGAGGTCGACGACCATGCGGGCGCGGCCCTTGTAGCCGTCGGCGTACAGGCCCGCTCCGGCGACCGACGCGAGGTCGTGGTCGACCGCGCGGACGCGGTGTCCCGCCTGTTCCGCCTCCGCCAGGGACAGGCCTACGGAGGCCGCCTCGGGGTCGGTGAAGACGACCTGGGGGACGGCGGCGTGGTCGGCGGTGGCCGCGTGGGCGCCCCAGGGGTCGGACTCCACCGACGGCACGCCACAGGCGCGGGCGGCGATGGCGGCGCCCGCGATGCGGGCCTGGTACTTGCCCTGGTGGGTGAGCAGCGCGCGGTGGTTGACGTCGCCGACGGCGTAGAGCCACTCGCTGCCGGTGACGCGCAGGCTGTCGTCGACGTCCAGCCAGGAGCCGGGCTCCAGCCCGACGGTGTCGAGGCCGATGTCGTCGGTCTGCGGGGCGCGTCCGGTGGCGAAGAGGATCTCGTCGGCCTCGATGCGGTCGCCGGTGCCGGTGACGACCACGACCGTGTCGTTGTCCCGGGTGACCGACTCGACGGACGTGGCGGTACGGACGTCGGCGCCCGCCTCGGTGAGCGCCTCGGCGACCAGTTCGCCGGCGAAGGGCTCCATGCGGTTCAGCAGGCCCTTGCCGCGCACCAGGAGGGTGACCTGCGAGCCGAGGGCCTGCCAGGCGGTCGCCATCTCGGTGGCGACCACTCCCCCGCCGACCACGACCAGCCGGCCGGGGACCGCCTTGGCGCTGGTGGCCTCACGGCTGGTCCAGGGCCTGACGTCGGCGAGGCCGGGCAGGTCGGGCAGGACGGCGCGGGTGCCGGTGCAGACGGCCACCGCGTGCCGGGCGGTCAGCACCCGCCGGGTGCCGTCGGCGCCGGTGACCGTGACCGTGCGCGGTCCGGTGAGGCGGCCGTGGCCGCGGTGGAGGTCGACGCCGATGCCGTCGAGCCACTGGACCTGGCCGTCGTCCTTCCAGTGGGAGGTGTAGTGGTCGCGGTGCGCGAGGACCGCGGACGCGTCGAGGGGGCCCTGCGCCGACTGGCGCAGACCGGGCACCCGGCGGGCGTCGGCGCGGGCGATGACCGGGCGCAGCAGGGCCTTGCTGGGCATGCACGCCCAGTACGAGCATTCGCCGCCGACCAGTTCACTCTCCACGACCGCGGTGGAGAGTCCGGCCGCACGGGTGCGGTCGGCGACGTTCTCCCCCACCGGCCCGGCCCCGAGCACCACGACGTCGTAGGCGATGGCTTCCGTTTCCGTCATGGGGTCAGTCTGGTGGGTGGTGTGCGTGGAGGCCACATGGGTACGTGCGCGGAATATGGACCCGGGCCGTCGTGTTGTGCCAGCGGCTTCGCCCCGACTTCAGGAAGAGGGATCACGCCATGAGCAGCACCGTGGAGCTCACCAAGGAGAACTTCGACCAGACGGTCACGGACAACGAGTTCGTCCTGATCGACTTCTGGGCGGCCTGGTGTGGTCCGTGCCGTCAGTTCGCGCCGGTATACGAGAAGGCGGCCGAGGAGAACCCGGACCTGGTGTTCGGCAAGGTGGACACCGAGGCGCAGCCGGAGCTGGCCGCGGCCTTCGGCATCCAGTCCATCCCGACCCTGATGATCGTGCGTGACCAGGTAGCCGTGTTCGCGCAGCCGGGCGCCCTGCCCGAGGCCGCCCTGACGGATGTCATCGGGCAGGCCCGCAAGCTGGACATGGACGAGGTCCGCAAGGCGGTCGCCGAGCAGCAGGCGCAGGCCGGGCAGAACGGCGAGTAGGGGCCCGTACCGCCTCCCGGCGGGCGAGCCCGTGGTACCGCCTTCCGGCTTCTAGAAGGGGTACGTCGCCACGTCGCCGCGCACCGTCGTCCAGCGCACCTCGGTGAAGGCCTCCAGGTTGGCCTCGCCGCCGAAGCGGGCACCGGTGCCGGACGCGGCGATACCGCCGAAGGGGGCCACGGCCTCGTCGTTCACGGTCTGGTCGTTGATGTGGACGATGCCGGTCGGGATCCGCTCCGCCAGGTCGAGGCCGCGGGCGGTGTCCCGGGTGACGATGCCGAGCGAGAGGCCGTAGGGTCCGGCCGCCGCCAGGGCGGCCGCCTCGTCGGGCGTGCCGAAGGACCGTACGGGCGCCACGGGGCCGAACACCTCGTCCGTGTACGCGGGCGTGCGGTCGTCGACATCGGCGAGCACCGTCGGCCGGTAGAAGCGCCGGTCGTGCGTGCCGCCCGCGGCCAGCTTGGCGCCGTTCGCGGTGCTCGCCTCCACCAGGCCGTGCACCTTGGCCAGTTGGCCGTCGTCGATGATCGGACCGAGGTGGACCTGCTCGCGGTGCGGGTCGCCGACGGCGAGCGAGTCGGCCTTCGCCGCCAGCCGCTCGACGTACGCGTCGTACAGGGAGGCGTGGACCAGGTGGCGGCCGGTCGTCATGCAGATCTGGCCCTGGTGGAAGAAGGAGCCCCACGCGGCCGTGGAGATCACGGCGTCCAGGTCGGCGTCCTCCAGCACGATCAGGGCGGAGTTGCCGCCCAGTTCCAGGTGCGCGCGCTTGAGATGGCGGCCGGCCGCCTCGCCGACCGCCCGGCCCGCCGCGGTCGACCCGGTGAACGAGATGACGGGGATGCGGGGGTCGGCCACCAGCGCCTGGCCCGCGTCCGGGCCGCCGGGCAGGACGTGGAACAGGTCCTCGGGCAGGCCCGCCGCGGCGAAGACCGCGGCGAGCGACAGGCCGCCGCAGACCGCCGTACGCGGGTCCGGCTTCAGGACGACCGCGTTGCCGAGGGCCAGCGCGGGGGCGACGGAGCGGATGGAGAGGATCAGCGGGGCGTTGAAGGGGGCGATCACGCCCACCACGCCGACCGGGACGCGGCGGGTGTAGGACAGGCGGGCCGCCTCGCTGGGCAGCACCTGTCCGGCCGGGCGGGAGGCGAGCGCGGCGGCCTCGTAGCACTCCTGGGCGGCGACGTGCAGTTCGAAGTCGGCCTTGCCGGGGATGGAGCCGGACTCGCGGACGAGCCACTCGCGCAGTTCGTCGGCGTGCGCGGCGAACAGGTCGCCGGCCTTGCGCAGCACCTGTGCCCGGACGAAGTGCGGGACGCGGGCCCACTCGGTCTGGGCGCGGCGGGCGGCCTCGGCGGCGGCTTCGACGTCCCCGGCGGTGGCGAGCGTGACGGTGCCGAGCGGGTCGCCGGTGGCGGGCTCGGTCACGGTGTGTTCGGGTCCGGACAGGCTGCGGGACTGCCAGGTCTTGGGGTCGAGCAACGACATGACGGCTCTCCGTTCGGTCACCGGCGGACTCACGGGGGAAGCGGACGTCCCGGGGCGCGGCCCCCATTTGGTTGAGTGTGCAACATCCTAGTCATGTCGCCGGGAAAGCGGGGCCCGCGGCGCGTCAGCTGGAGCCGCGGTGCACGACCGACGCGCCGAGCACCCTGTGCGTCTCGGGTGCGGCGCCCGGGTCGCGTACCGCCCGGTCGACCAGTTCGGCCAGGTCACGGCCGGACGGCAGTTCGAGGTTGACCGTGCTCAGCCGCGGCCGCAGCAGCCGGCCGAGCATGAGATCGTCGGCGCCGATCACCGCCGTGTCCCCGGGGATGTCGACACCCTCGTCCTGCAGGGCGCGCATCAGCAGCATCGCGTACTCGTCGTTGTACGTGAACACCGCGTCCAGGCCGCGCTCGGGCCAGCGGGCGGCGAGCCGGGCGGCGGACGTCTCGTCGTAGGCGAGGGGCAGTTCGGTGACTGTGGCGTCGGTACCGCGCAGAGCACTGCGTACGCCTTCCAGGCGGGGCGCGGAGAAGGGCTCCAGGCCGGGTTCCTGCGGTACGACGACACCGATGCGGCGCCTGCCGCGGGCGTGGAGGTGCGCGGCCGCGCAGCGGCCGACGGCCTCGTGGTCCATGAGCAGGGCGTGGGCTCCCTCGACGGACTCGGGGCCGAGGGTGACGACGGCCCGGGCACCGGAGCGCTTGAGCACCGTCACGCCCTTCGGGCCGAGGCCGGAGCCGGGCACCAGCACCGCGACCGGCCGCAGCTCGGCCCAGGAACGGGCGGCCTCGTCACCCTGGAGTCCGACCGCGCCGTACTGCACGACCGTGTAGTCGAGGCGCCCCAGCTCCCACTGGAGTTCGCTGATGAACCGGTTGTAGAGCGGGCCCACCGGGAAGGAGGGCGCGGGCATCAGCACCATCCGGCTGTGCCCGGCGCGCAGGCTGCGGGCCGCGGCGTGCGGCACGTACCCGAGTTCCTTCGCGGCCTCGTGGACGCGGCGGCGGGTGGGTTCGCTGATGCGGACGGCACTGGTGTTGTTGAGGACGTAGGAGACGGTCGCGCGCGAGACGCCGGCCAGGCGGGCCACATCGGCACTCGTGGGGACAGAGCGCGGAACGGGCGACGCGGGCGCGGGCGTTTTCGGTATCTGCACCATGACGTACCGCATCTTCGCAGAACCTGTGTTCCGGCTTTCGAGTGGGGGAACGTCGCGACGGGTTCGGTTGCCCGCTCAACTTCGCGGAGTCACCGGCGAACGTGTCCGGTACGAGTGTGTCCGCCGCGAACAGGCCTGTGTCCGCGACACCGCGGAGCAGCACCCGGCCGTCCTGGACGAGCTGCTCGGACCGGTCGGGCCGGCGCCGGCCGAGGGCTCGTGGCGCGGACGTCCGGAGCGGGAGGGTGCTGACGACGTACACGGCGAGGCTCCTCGCCGTGCCTGCCGGACAGGCTCGCGGCGCTCGGCTGAGCCCGCGGCGCCGGGTTGATCGGTGACACCGGGTTGATCGGTGACACCGGGTTGATCGGACGCCGGATTGATCGGCGACGCCGGCTCGAACAGCGGTAGCGGTCCGGCCGGCGGAGCTGGCCGAAAGGGAGTCACCGGCCGCCCGTCACCCGGTCGACCAGGTCGTCCCATCCGGTCTCCAGTCGCTCCAGCGGCATCCCGCACTGCCGGGTGAGGTGGTGGATCAGGACGGGGCTCAGGTACCCCATCAGCGTGTGGGAGAGCAGGTCGATGTCCGCGTCCGGTGCCGCCTGCCGCAGCAGCAGGGCGACATGGCCGCGCAGCACCTGGCGGGGCGCCACGGAGAAACGGCGGTCCGGGCTCGGCTCGGCCGCCAGCTGGAGGTCCAGTTCGTCGACCGAGCGGCGGAGCATGGCGCGGCCGAAGGCCCGCAGCCGCTCCACGGGCGGCGCGCCGGGTCCGAGGGGCGGCGGGCCGCTGAGGAAGGCGGCCTGGAACTTCTTCTCGGAGTGGTCGAGCAGCGCCGTCAGGAGGCCCGTGCGATCGCCGAAGCGGCGGAAGACGGTGCCCTTGCCGACGCGCGCCGCGGCGGCCACCGCCTCCATCGTCACCCCGGCCGCCCCGTGTTCCGCCACCAGGCGGGCGGCGGCCTCCAGGAGCCGGGCCCGGTTGCGGGCGGCGTCGGCCCGCAGGCACGGCTCGTCCTCGGCGCCGCCGAGCTGGAGCAATTCGGGTGCGGCTGCCTGGTACCGCGGTTCGGCGAAGGGAGGCGGGGAGGCGGACATGAACCCAGAGTAAGGCACCGGGAAGAAAACTGGACCGCGGTCCGCTTAGGGTGGTAGAACCTTGAAGCGGACCTCGGTCCGGATCGTTACGGCAGTGTTTCAGTCTCAGGGAGTCCCGCATGTCTGTTCGTATCCTCGCGCTCGTCGGCAGCCTTCGTGCCGGTTCGCACAACCGCCAGCTCGCCGAGGCCGCCGTCAAGGTCGCTCCCGAGGGCGCCGACGTGGTGCTGTTCGAGGGCCTGGCCGACATCCCCTTCTACAACGAGGACATCGACGTCGAGGGCAGCGTCCCGGCCGCCGCCGCCAAGCTGCGCGAGGCCGCGCAGGCGTCCGACGCCTTCCTGCTCTTCTCGCCCGAGTACAACGGCACCATCCCGGCCGTCCTGAAGAACGCCATCGACTGGCTGTCCCGCCCGTTCGGCGCCGGCGCCTTCGGCGGAAAGCCGGTCGCCGTGGTCGGTACCGCCTTCGGCCAGTACGGCGGCGTATGGGCGCAGGACGAGACCCGCAAGGCCGCGGGCATCGCCGGCGGCAAGGTGATCGAGGACCTCAAGCTCTCCATTCCCGGCTCGGTGACCCGCTTCGCCGAGACCCACCCGGCCGACGACGCCGAGGTCGCCGCGCAGCTGACCGACGTGGTCACCCGTCTGCACGGCCACGCGGGGGAGGCCGTCGCGGCCTGAACCGTACACCTGGTCAGCTGACCTGCCGCGGTTCCCGAAGGGGGCCGGAACCGTTCGGTTCCGGCCCCCTTCGCGTGGCTCAGGCCACCGCCGTCGGCGCCAGTTCGCGCAGCTCCTCCAGCGCCGCCACGACCGCCGGACGGGCCCGGCCGCCCCGGCGGGTGCAGGTCAGGAGCTTGCGGTGCGGGTTGCCCGTACAGCGCACCCGGGCGATCGGCAGGTGCGGGGTCAGCTGGGCCAGGCGCGGGATCAGCGCGACGCCGAGCCGGTGGGCCACCAGGTGGGCGGTGACGTTCCAGTCCAGGGCGTGATGGACCACGTCGGGGCTGAAACCGGCCTCGCCGCACGCCGACAGCACGTGCGCACGGCAGGGGCTCTCCGGCACCGGGGCGATCCACTCCTCGTGCGCCGCGTCCGCGAGGCCGACGCGGTCGCGCCCGGCCAGCGGGTGGTCCTCGGGCACGACGAGGTCGAACGGATCGTCCAGCAGCGGCTGTTGCTCGAAGCGCGCGTCGGTCAGCGGCGGGTTGTACGGGGTCGCCTCGACCACCGCGAGGTCGCTCTCCCCCTCGAAGAGCAGGTCGAAGCTCGCCGGGACGCCCGACTCCTGGATGCGGACCACCAACCGCGGATGACGTGCGCGCAACCGGACCGCCATCGGGGCCAGCAGCACCGACACGGCCGTCGGGAACCCGCTCGCCCTGAGCGGCCCGGCGGGCTCGCCGTCGCCGGCGCGCAGGTCGAGTTCGGCCTGTTCCCAGCGGGCCTGGATGGCGTCGGCGTGGGCGAGCAGACTCTCGGCGGCCGGAGTGAGCCGGATGCCGCGCCCCTGCGGTTCCAGCAGGTCGACACCCAGCTCACGGGCCAGCTGCCGGATCTGCTGGGAGGCGGCGGACGGGGTGAAGTGCAGGGCGCGGGCGGCTGCGGTGACCGTGCCGTAGTGCGCCACCGCGCGCAGGACATGAAGCCGACGCAGGTCGATCATGAAGGCCACGCTTCACGGTGCCGTCCAGAAAGTCAACCTGGACGTGTACGGAGGCTTCGGCGCACGCTGGCTGGGTCGCGACGGCCCACCAGCCCTCCGTACCCGAGGAGTTCCCATGACCAGCCCCACCGGCGCCGCCTGCCCGCACTGCGGTCGGCCCGACGGCGCCGAGCCCTTCCAGGTGGTGTCCCGGCACGGTACGGCCGCCGGGCACACGATGTGGACGCGCTGCGGCTGCGGCTCGTTGCAGGTCCGCGTCGCCGACCGTCACGGCACGCGGGTGGTCTCCCGCAGCCGGCCCGCAGCCGCCCGGTCGAGCCGGGCCGGCCGGTGAACACCGGGCCAGGCAGGCGACCGCGGCCGGTCGGCAGTCGGCAGTCGGCAGTCGGCAGTCGGCGGTCAGCGGTCAGCGGTCGGCGGTCAGCGGTCGGTGGTCGGCGGTCGGCGGTCGGCGGTCGGTGGTCGGCGATCAACGGTCGGCAGTCGGCAGTCGCCTCGCCTTGACGGCTTGATGGGCGCGGGCGGCCCGCCGGCGATCGGTGGCGTCGTCAACGTGCGGCGAACTGGACGCGGGTCGGCTGCACGACGTCCGGTTGCAGCGCGATTCCGCTGAGAGTCAGTCGTTCTCCGTAGATGTCGGTGATCCTGACCTCGCCGCCGCACCCGGTGCCTTTTTCGGACAGGAAGTAGTTGAACTCGGCGCGGGGCAACTGCTGCCAGCCGGTGCCGCTGCGCACCTCCAGCCGCGCCAGCGGATTGCGGTGGCCGATCGCCTGGATGCCGCACCACCAGCGGCTGGATCCGGTCTTGTACCGGATCGAGATCGTGTCGGATGTACGAGGGCTCAGCAGGCTCCAGGTGATCGGGATCCGGCCGAGCGAGGGCTCGGCGAGTGCGGCGAAGGCCTGTTCGCTGAGGTCGAGCTGGCCGGGTGCGCAGGGCAGCGGGCATTCGTTGGTGATCCGGACCGTGATGGCGGCGCCATCGGCCGCGCGGACGCGCACGTACGCCCCGCATGCCTTGGCCGACTCGTAGTCGGTGTGGTTCATCGCCGCGATCATGAGGTCATCGCTCGGGCCGTACAGACAGGCGCCGTCGCCGGAACCGGCGTCGTAGGCGGTGGCGACACCCCGGTAGGTGACCTCGGGGCGGATCCGTCCCGCCAACGGTGCCGCGCCGGAATCCGGCCCGGGGATGCTCGTGGCCGACGGCTGCGCCGCCGTGGCGGTCGCAGCCGCCGGTGTGGTGGCGACCGGCGGAGTGGTCGCGCCGGCCGTTGCGGACGGGGACGCCGCGGTCGGCTTGCGCCCTGGTGCGGAGGGCGGCGCGGTCACGCCGTCGCCGGCGCCCGCGTCGCCGACGGACGTGGCCCCGGCCCGCCCGGCATCGACCTCGCGGTCCGGGCTGGAGACCATGACCAGGGACAGGACCAGCCCGACCGCCGCGACGGCGGCGGCGGCGGAGACGAGGACGGTACGCCGCTTGCGGCGAGGGAGCCGATGGGAAGAGGACGCCACGGATGAGTCCGTTCTTGACGGGCCGACGGGCACGACCGGCTTGACCGGCTTGACCGGTCGGGAGAGCGAGGGCTTTGTGTGAGGCCCCGGTGAACGGAGCTTCCGGCCCTTCAGTGGCCGCCGCGTCCGAAAAGGTTGCCGTGGTTTCCGACCTCTTCGGCCAGGTTCTCACCGGCGATGCAAGGGCCTGTGACTGAGACCTGCGTTGCAGAACGGCTCAGTGCAGCGATTCGCTCCTGCTCCCCGCAACAGCTCCGGCTGCGTTCAGGGCGGGTGGCAGCGGCCGGACGGTGGTGCTCGGCGCCGTTCCGGTGCGGTGCGCCCCGGGGCCGCTGCCGTCGCGGACCGAGGGGCCGTCAGGTCACCCGTTCCGTCGCCGCCTCCTCCTGCTTCTTCGCCGCCCGCAGGCTGGTCAGCGTGGTGACCGCGAGGACCAGCACGATGAAGCCGAGCGAGAAGGGGATGCTGATCTCCGGGACGTGGACCCCGGACTCGTGCAGCGCGTGCAGGACGAGCTTGACGCCGATGAAGCCCAGGATGATCGACAGGCCGTAGCTGAGGTGGACCAGCTTCCGGAGCAGGCCGCCGATGAGGAAGTACAGCTGCCTCAGACCCATCAGCGCGAACGCGTTGGCCGTGAAGACGATGTACGGATCCTGGGTCAGCCCGTAGATGGCGGGGATGGAGTCCAGGGCGAACAGGACGTCGGTGGAACCGATGGCGAGCATCACGACCAGCATCGGGGTCATGACCCGCTTGCCGTTCTCCGTGACGAACAGCTTGGTGCCGTGGTACCGGTCGGCCACACCGAACCGTTCCTCCACCGCCTTCAGCAGCTTGTTCTCCTGGTACTCCTCCTCGTGTCCCGCCTTGCGGGCGTCCTGGACCAGCTTCCAGGCGGTCCAGATCAGGAAGGCGCCGAAGAGGTAGAACACCCAGGAGAACGCGGAGATGATCGCCGCTCCGGCCGCGATGAACCCCGCGCGCAGCACCAGGGCCATGATCACGCCGACCATCAGCACCCGCTGCTGGTACTGGGTGGGCACCGCGAACTTGCCCATGATCAGGACGAAGACGAAGAGGTTGTCTACGCTCAGCGACTTCTCCGTGATGTATCCGGCGAAGAACTCACCGGTGGGCCCGCTCCCTCCGAAGAAGAACAGCCCGACCCCGAACAGACAGGCCAGGACCACCCAGACGACCGTCCAGGTCCCCGCTTCCCTGATCGACACGTCGTGGGGTTTGCGGCCGATGAAGAAGTCCGCGGCCACGAGGGCACACAGGGCTGCGACGGTCAGCAGCCAGACGGTGAGAGAGACGTGCACTGGTGCTCCTGGTGCTCCTGGTGCTCGATGGGCATCGACAGCGTTGCCAGCTCCGCTGATCTCTTCCACCGACAGGAGGTGAAGAACAGGCCATGACCTGGCAAAGAACAGCGGTTCACGAGGGTACGTGGCCGAAACGCGGCGGTGCTCCCCGCCGGACGGCGGGCAGGCTCCGCCGGACGGCGGTGCACCGGACGGCGTCCGACGCGCGGATCATTGCGCCACCAGCCGCCGTGCCTCACGTGAGGAGACACCATGAGTCACGTCCCGCCCCCGTTCGACCCCGAGCTGGCCGCCGCCCTGGATCTGATCAAGGACGTGCTGACACCGGGCCTGACCCTCGACGAGCTGGACGCCGTACGCCAGGGTCCCGCCATCCAGCTGCTGGCCGAGCTGGACCTGACCATGGAGGGGTTCTTCGAGATCGAGGACCGTACGGTGCCGGGCCCCGAGAACGCTCCCGACATCTCGCTGCTGATCTGCCGCCCCGCCGCCCCGGCCATCGCCGCGCCGCTGCCGGTCATCTACCACGTGCACGGCGGCGGCATGATCCTCGGCACCAACCGGGTCGGAGTGGACGGTCCGCTGGGCTGGGCGAGGGAACTGGGCGCGGTCGTGGTGTCGGTGGAGTACCGGCTGGCGCCCGAGCATCCGCATCCGGCCCCGGTCGAGGACGTGTACGCCGGCCTCGTGTGGACGGCGGAGCACGCCGCCGAGATCGGCGGTGACCCTGAGCGGATCGTCGTCGCCGGGGCCAGCGCGGGCGGCGGGCTGAGCGCGGCCCTGGCCCTGCTCACCCGGGACCGCAAGGGGCCGCAGCCGATCGGCCAGCTCCTGATGTGCCCGATGCTGGACGACCGCAACGACACCCCGTCCGCCCACCAGATGGCGGGCCTCGGCGTCTGGGACCGCACGGCGAACGAGACCGGCTGGACGGCGCTGCTGGGCGAGCTGCGCGGCGGCCCGGACGTACCCGCGTACGCGGCACCGGCCCGGGCCGAGGACCTGTCCGGGCTTCCTCCGGCGTTTCTCGACGTGGGTTCCGCGGAGACCTTCCGGGACGAGGTCGTCGCCTACGCCTCGCGGCTCTGGCAGGCCGGCGGGGCGGCCGAGCTGCACGTCTGGCCCGGCGGCTTCCACGGCTTCGACGGCTTCGCCCCCCAGGCGTCCCTGTCCCGGTCGGCACGGGCGGCGCAGCTGGAGTGGCTGCGGAGGCTGCTGGGCGGCTGAGGTCCCCGCGATCGTTCTGCGGGGTGAGCCGGGAGGGGCGGTTCGGCGGGACGGGGCCCGGGGTGGAACGGGACCGGACCAGGGGGTAGATGCCTGAGCTGGGCTGAGCTGAGCTGAGCCGGGTTCAGCTGAGCTGGACCGGCTGGGCTGGACCGGGCTCAGGGCGCGGGCGAGGTGGCCCCGCCACTCCGTCACCCATCCGCAACGCGCCACGGAACGTGACCGGATGCCGCACCATGGGGCGTATGAAAGAGCTGGCCGGGCGCCTGACCGCGCTGGATCCGGACGCCGGTGCCGCCGTCCAGGTCATCGCCTACTTCGACCGGCTGGCCGAGTCCCGGGCCGGCCTGGAGGCACTGGTCCGCGGGGCCGCCGTACTGGCCGGCGTGCCCGCGCGGCTGGTCGACGCCGAGCGGCGGGTGCGTGTCCGCGTCCAGGCCGACGGTGCCCGCCGGGACACGGACCTGCCGCCCGATCCCGCGTGGCCGTCCGCCGCACTGACCCCGGACGGGGAACCCGCCCTGTGGCTGGAGCGGGCGGAGGGCGGGCCCAGCGTGGTGGACGCGGTGATCCTTGAGCGGGCCGCCGGCGCCGTACGTCTCGTCCTCGACCGCACCCGGGGCCGGGTCCCGGCCGACGACCCGGCGCTGATCGAGACGGTGCTCGACGCCACCGCCCCGGCACGGGCCCGCCTGCACGCGGCCCGTGGACTGGGCCTGGACCCCGCGGCACCGGCGCGCGCCCTGGCCTCGCGCGGCGGGCGTCCCCGGGTCGTCGCCGCGCACCCGGACGCCGGCCTGCCCGCCGGGCGCCTCGGAGTCGGCCCCGCCGTACCCGTGCTCGACCTGCCGCGTTCCTGGAGCGCGGCCCGTACCGCTCTGCGGTTCACCGCGGACGGCACCGCCCAGGACCCCGGCCGGCGTGTGGTGCACGCCGACGAACTCGGCGGGATCGCTCTGCTGGCCGACCTTGTCGCTCCGGGCGCCGAGCCACCGCCGGACGTCCGCGACCTGGAGAGGGCCGCCGCGGCCACACCCTGGCTGCTGGCCACCCTGGACGCGGTCGCCTCGACGGCGAGCCTGCGCGCGGCGGCCGCCGAGGTGAACGTGCATCACTCCACGCTCCAGGACCGCCTCACCCACGCGGAGCACCTGCTCGGCTGGCCGGTACGCACACCCCAGGGCCGGCTCAGGCTCCAGCTGGCCCTGATGATGCGGCACTTGGCCCGGCCGTAACGGTCATCGGGACCGGCCGGCGTGCCGGGGGGCTTCGGGCACGCTCCCAGCCCAGCGCACCCGCCAGAGCAGCCTTTGCTTGCATGCGCGCAATAAACGCATCCGCCGGAAATTTCAATGATGCCCTATCCTGGGTGTCATCACTTCGGGACGGAGGAGCAGGCCCCATGACCGCCACAGACCCCGCACTGACCGCTCTCGCGCAGGGCTGGTGCGCGCTCTCCCTGCTGCACGGCCGGATCGAGGCCCACATCGAGCGGGTGCTGCAGGCGAAGCACGACCTGAGCGTGCGGGAGTACTCCCTGCTCGACGTGCTCAGCCGCCAGCACGACGGGGTGGGCGGCCATCTCCAGATGAAGCAGGTCGCCGACGCGGTCGTGCTGAGCCAGAGCGCCACCACCCGCCTGGTGACCCGGCTGGAGGACCGCGGGCTGCTGTCCCGGTACCTGTGCCCCACCGACCGCCGCGGCATCTACACGAACGTCACGGAGGCGGGCCTCACGCTGCTGGAGGAGGCGCGCCCCACGAACGAGGGCGCCCTGCGCGAGGCACTCGACCAGGCCGCGCGCAATCCGGAACTGGCCCCGCTCGTCCGGGCGGTGGAGACGCTCGGCGTGCCGGCCTGAGGCCTGCGGATCGTCGCACGCACGCCGCACGCGCGCAGCACGCGCACGCGCCCCCGGCCCCCTCTCCCGTGAGCGCTACACACCCGCGGGAGAGGGGGCGTCCGCCTACTCGCCGACCGTCAGCACCAGCTTGCCGCGGGTGTGTCCCGCGCGGCTCAGGCGCCAGGCCTCCGCCGCCTCGGCGAGCGGCAGCGCCCGGTCCACGGTCACGGAGAGGCGGCCCTGGTCGGCCAGTTCGGCGAGCGCCGTCAGGTCGGCCGGATCCGGGCGCACCCACACATAGTGGCCGCCCTTCTCGGCCGCGCCGGCATCGACGACGGACGCGACGCGCTCGGGGCTCTTCAGGACCTCCCGCGACACCTCCACCGCATCCTCACCCACGAAGTCGAGGGCCGCGTCCACGCCGTCCGGGGCGAGTGCGCGGATCCGGTCGGCGAGTCCGTCGCCGTAGCTCACGGGCTCCGCGCCCAGGGCACGGACGAAGTCGTGGTTGCGTTCGCTCGCGGTGCCGATGACACGGGCGCCGAGGGCCGCGGCGATCTGTACGGCGAACATGCCGACCCCGCCGGCCGCGGCATGCACCAGGACGGTCTCGCCGGCACCGATTCCGACACGCTTGATGGACTGGTAGGCGGTGAGACCCGCCAGCGGGACCCCGGCGGCCTCCTCCCAGCTGAGGGAGGCCGGCTTGCGGGCGAGCATCCGGACGTGCGCGGAGACCAGTTCGGCGTAGGAACCGAGCTGCACGGAGTCCTTGCGGACGTAGCCGAACACCTCGTCGCCGGGCGCGAACTCCTCCACGTCCAGGCCGACCCGTTCGACGACCCCGGCCACGTCCCAGCCGGGAATCAACGGGAAGTGCGTCTCCATCAGGGCGTCCAGGTGCCCGTCCGCCAGTTTCCAGTCGACCGGGTTGACCCCGGCCGCCTTCACCCTGACCAGAACCTCGCCCGGCGCCACCTTCGGCTCCGCATGCTCCCCCAGCTCCGGATCCTGACCGTATCGCTGCAGTGTGATGGCTTTCATGACCATCCATGTAACCACAGGCTCCGCGTTTGCACACATCCGGCGCATGCAAGTATTGACAGCGCCTGCAAGTTTCGCGTGCATCAAAATATCGAGGTCATCGAGGTACCCCGCACATGACTACAACTGACAGCTCCACGAGGCCCGAAAAAGCACAGGTCAGCGCCGATGTGCACCGTTGACAGCCGGTGGAGGCGGCCGTAGAAATGGGCCCCATGAGCCTCCCGCAGCGCCCCCTGTCCGGGATCACGGTGGTCAGCCTGGAGCAGGCCGTGGCCGCCCCCTTCGCCACCCGGCAGCTCGCCGACCTCGGTGCCCGGGTGATCAAGGTGGAGCGGCCCGGCGACGGTGACTTCGCCCGCCGCTACGACACGACCGTGCACGGCCACTCCAGCTATTTCGTCTGGCTCAACCGGTCCAAGGAATCCCTCACCCTGGACCTGAAGGACCCCCGGGGGCGCGAGATCCTGCACCGCCTGCTGGCCGACGCCGACGTGTTCGTGCAGAACCTCGCCCCCGGAGCCGCCGACCGCCTCGGACTCGGCGTCGACGCGCTGGCGGACCGCTGTCCCCGGCTGATCCCCTGCACGATCTCCGGGTACGGCACCTCCGGCCCCTGGGCCGACCGCAAGTCGTACGACCTGCTGGTGCAGTGCCAGACCGGGCTGGTGTCCCTGACCGGAACCGCCGAGGAGACCGCCCGGACCGGGATCTCCGTCGCCGACATCGCCGCCGGGATGTACGCCTACAGCGGCGTCCTCACGGCCCTGTACACGCGCGCCACCACCGGCAGGGCGCACCCGGTGGAGGTGTCCCTGTTCGAGGCACTGGCGGAGTGGATGAGCCAGCCCGCCTACTACACCCGCTACGGCGGCACCCAGCCCCCGCGCCTGGGCACCCAGCACGCCACCATCGCACCGTACGGCGCCTTCCCCGCCGCCGACGGCCGGGACGTGCTGTTCTCCATCCAGAACGAGCGCGAGTGGACCGCCCTGTGCGCGCACTTCCTGGGCCGGCCCGCACTGGCCGACGACCCGCGCTTCGCCACCGGCTCCGACCGCGTCGCCCACCGCCGGGAACTCAACGCCATCGTCGCCGAGCGGGTCGCCCGCTCCGGCGCGCAGGAGATCCTCCAGGAACTGTGCGCTGGGTGCTGCTCCCAGCGCAGCGCTGCGCGCGCTCGCACGGCGGCGGTGTAGGGGAGCTCGGCCGCCGGGGGCGCGGGCACGCCCTCCCGGGGTCGGCCGTCACCCATGGCATCCACGGCCCGTGCGCCCGCCACCTCCACGGTCTAACCTAGACCCCCTAGGAAAATGCGACCCAGAGGTGCCCATGCCCCGAGCAGGTCTGACCCCCGACCGCATCACCGCGGCCGCCGCCGAGCTCGCCGACGAGGCCGGTTTCGAGCACGTCACCCTGTCCGCCCTGGCCCGGCACTTCGGCGTCAGGGACGCGAGCCTGTACTCGCACGTCAGGAACCTCCAGGACCTGCGCACCCGCCTCGCGCTGCTCGCCGGGGCCGAGATGATCGACCGGATCGGCGCCGCGGTGGCCGGGCGCTCCGGCAAGGACGCGCTGGCCGCGTTCGCGGGCGCCTACCGGGAGTACGCCCTGCGGCACCCCGGCCGGTACGCCGCCACCCAGATCCGCGTCGACCAGGCCCTGGCCGCCGACTCCCCCGCCCTGCGCCGCACCGCCGAGATCACCTACGGCATGCTCCGCGCCTACGGGCTCGACGAGCCCGACCTCACCGACGCCGTACGGCTGTTGCGCGCCACCTTCCACGGCTACTGCGCCCTGGAGTCCAGCGGCGGCTTCGGCCACCCCCGCGCCGTACAGGCCTCGTGGGACAAGGCGATCGACGCCCTGCACCTCACGCTCGAGCACTGGCCGCGCGAGGCGAAGGGCCATGGCTGAGGCGCGGTTCGGCGAAGGGCGCGCCGAACCGCTCCGGCCGGCCGGGCGGTGAACGGGACCCGCACCGGCCGGCGGGACGGCGGCGGGGTCAGCGGCCGGGGCGGGGGTGGGTGCGGAAGGTCCGGCGGTAGGTGTCCGGGGGCACGCCGATCGTGCGGTTGAAGTGCCGGCGCAGGGTGGTGGCGGTGCCCATGCCGGTCGCCGCCGCGATGGCGTCGACGCTGTCGTCGGTGGCCTCCAGCAACTCCTGGGCGCGGTGGATGCGTTGCGTCAGCAGCCATTGCAGCGGGGTGGTGCCGGTCGCGGCCCTGAAGTGGCGGTTCAGGTTGCGCGCGCTCATCCGCGCCCGGCGGGCCAGGTCCTCCACGGTCAGCGGGCGGTCGAGGCGCTCGATCACCCAGGGCAGCAGCGCGGTGAGCGGGTGGTCGTCCCGGACCGGTACCGGGGCGCTGACGAACTGGGCCTGTCCGCCGGCCCGGTGCGGCGGCACGACCAGGCGGCGGGCGGCGGCGTTGGCGACGGACGAGCCGTGGTCGAGGCGCACGAGGTGCAGGCACAGGTCCAGGGCGGCGGCCTTCCCGGCGGAGGTGAGCACGCTGCCGTTGTCGACGTAGAGCACGTCCGGGTCGACGTCCACCTCGGGGTGACGGGCGGCGAGGACCGCGGTGTGCGCCCAGTGCGTGGTCGCGCGCTTCCCGTCCAGCAGACCGGCGGCGGCCAGCACGAAGGCGCCCGTACAAAGGGAGGCCACCCGTGCGCCCGCCTCGTGGGCCGCGCGCACCGCGTCGACCAGGCCGGCGGGCGGGGCCTCGTCGATGTCGGCCCAGCCGGGCACGATCACGGTGTCGGCGTGGGGCAGCCGGTCGAGCCCGTGGTCGGGTTCCACCTGGAACCGGCCGACCCGCACGGGTGCGGGCCCGCACACCGTCACGTCGTACCAGGGGCCGGCCACGCCGTCCGGGACGGAGCCGAACAGCTCGTACGCCACCGACAGTTCGAAGTGCAGCATCCCTTCGGTGACCGCCAGCGCGACGCTGCCCCCACCCCCACCCCCGCCCCGGACCACACCCGTCCTTGTGCCCATGTCCGTAATTGTACGGGGCATGGCGTTGCGGACACTCACGACGGGCGGTCCGCCCACGACACGATGGGCGCGGTCGATCGGTCGAGCACGGGGAGAACTCATGGGATCAGGGCGCACGGTGACGGTGTTCGGCGCGTACGGGCACACCGGGCGGTTCGTGGTGGCGGAGCTGCGGGAGCGCGGATTCGTCCCGGTCCTGTCCGGCCGCGACGCCGGCAGGCTGCGGGCGATGGCGGCGTCCGGTCCCGGGCTGGAGGCCCGGCCGGCGTCGGTCGGCGACCCGGCCGCGCTCGACCGCGCGCTGGCCGGTGCGGCGGCGGTGATCAACTGCGCCGGGCCGTTCGCCACCACCGCGGCCCCGCTGATCGAGGCGGCGCTGCGCGCGGGAATCCCGTACGTGGACGTGGCGGCCGAGATTGAGGCCAACGCCGACACGTTCGCGCATTTCGCGGACCGGGCCCGCGCCGCCGGAGCGGTGATCGTCCCCGCGATGGCCTTCTACGGCGGTCTCGGCGACCTGCTGGCCACGGCGGCGATGGGCGACTGGACGGCGGCCGACGAGGCGCACATCGCGTACGGGCTGAGCGGTTGGCACCCGACCGCCGGGACGCGCGCCGCGGGTCAGGTCTCCCACACGCGACGCGAGGGCCGGCGTGTCCGCTACGCGAACGGGCGGCTGGACTACCACACCGACGACCAGCCCGTCCTCACCTGGCCCTTCCCCGCACCGATGGGTCCGCGCACCGTCATCGGGGAGTTCACGATGGCCGACGTCGTCACCGTCCCCAGCCACCTGGCCGTCCCCGAGGTGCGTACGTACATGACGGTCGAGGCGGCCCGCGACCTGTCGGCCCCGGACACGCCCGCACCGTCCGCGGTCGACGAGCGGGGGCGGTCCGCGCAGACCTTCCTCGTCGACGTGGTCGTACGGTCCGGCGGCGCGGAACGCCGGGCCGTGGCCCGGGGCCAGGACATCTACGCCGTCACCGCGCCGCTCGTGGTGGAAGCGGTCGACCGCATCCTCACCGGGCGGACCCGGACGGCCGGGGTCGCCTCCGCCGGCGCGCTCTTCGACGCGCCGGACTTCCTGCGCGCGCTGTCCCCGCACCTCTCCGTCGACCTGCCGGGCAGCGCGGACGACGCCGGGGCGGCCGTCGCGTCGACGGTCCGGGCCTGAGTCACTGCGATCACGGGCACGCCCCATGGCCCCGCTCCTCGAGAGGACCGGGGCCCGGGCCGGGCGGTGCGGCTGTGGCTGTGGCTGTGCGTCAGGGCGTGGGGGTCAGACCCGGGTGAGGCGGACCGCCACCGTCTCGCTGACCGTCACCGGCCGGTCGTAGTCCGGGTCCGTCGCCGTCGCACGACCCTCGACCTCGACATCCCCCTTCTGGAAGGGGACCGAGCCGGTGGGTACGGCCGTACCGGTCCAGGCGACCGGCGCGTCCGGAGTGCAGGACACCGACGTGGAGAAGGAACCGCGGATGAGGTCCCGCTTCTTCACCTGCGTGACGTCGCCCGCCACGGTCACCCGCACCGGCTTGTCGCAGCTCACCGTGCCGTGGAAGGTGGCCTTGCCGTTGAGGGAGCTCGCGGTGCCGTCCAGGGCGATGGCGAGGCCCAGGCCGAGTTCGGCCGGCGGGGCCGGGTTGTCGATGTGGACCTCGCCGCGCGCGGCCGGGGTGCCTCCCTCGCAGTGCTGCACGAAGGTGGCGTCGAGCTTCTTCACGTAGCCCTGGGGGCCGAACTCCACCGCGGAGATGGTGAAGGTGCCGGTGAGCTGGTTGCAGCCGCGGCCGTTGCCGCTGAGCGACAGGCCCGGTTCGGTCCCCTCGTTGAACGGGTAGCGGGTGGCTCCCGTGTAGGTCCCGGGCGTCAGGGCCTTGCCGGACGGCGCCCCGAGGTTCAGGGTCCACCAGTCGCCGTTCGCTCCGTCGACGGAGACGGTGACCACGCCGTTGTCGGTGTTGGCGGAGACGTTCATGCGGTCCTGGGAGGCCGTCGCGTAGGCGTAGGACCGGCCGCCGCTGATGTAGTCGCCCTCGTCGCCGCTGAAACCGAAGGAGCCCTCGGTGACCGGCAGGGCGTGCGCTTCGGTGCCGGAGAGCAGGCCGGTGGTGCCGGCGGCCATGGCCAGCGCCAGCGCGAGGGTGGCGGTGGCACGGCCCAGGACGCGTCTGGGCAGGCTGAGGTTCATGGATGTTCCCCCTGGTGAGATGACGTGAGCCTTGTCCGCCGACGGGATGCCTCCGCGTGCGCGTTCGCACACTTGTCCGCATGCTTCTGTCGGCGAGGTGAGTCTGCCAACCAGACGGACGTGCGACAACTGTGTTTCAGGTGCGGTGAGTTGATGTTTCAGCCAACACCGGGTGCCAGCGGTGCGAGACGCCGGCCGTTCCAGCCGTCTCTCCGCGCTGTGCGCTTGGCCCCGGCCACACCCCTCCAGGACGAGCCGCCCGTCGGGCAGCGCGTCCACGTGGCCGCTTCGCACGCACACACCGTCAGGATGCGCTCGTGTACGGTGCCGCCGTCGCCGACGCGGCCTGGGAGGGGCGCCGGTCCGGGACGCCGGGGGACGAGCCTGGGGCGCCCCGGTTCCGGTCGGAGCGCCCCAGGCGTTCAGCCCACCCGCACCAGGCCTTCGGGCAGCAGGTGCCGGGCGACGAGTTCGTCGCGCACCAGGCCCGCGTAGACCGTGGCGCCATGGGTGGAGGTGTGGGTGTTGTCCCGCTTCTCGTTGTAGAGGTAGAGCGCCTTGGAGCCCTCGACGCCCAGGGACTCCACGACCGCCTTCGTCTTCGCCGTCAGGTCGATCAGCGGCACGCCCTCGGCGGCGGCGACCGAGCGGACCACCTCAGGATGGTTCACGCCGAGTCCGTTGACCAGGAGCGCGGTGCCGTTGTCCAGCGTGCCGTCGGCGTTGAACCAGCGGCGCACGATCGGGGTGACGAGGACCGGCTTCCCGCCCTTCTCCCGCACGCCCGCCACCAGGGCCTCCAGGTTCGCCCGGTAGGTCGCCTCGTCGGTCGTCTTGTCGTTGTGGGCGAGCTGGATCAGGACCAGGTCACCGCGGCGGATCTGCGGCTGGACGGTGGCCCACAGCTGCGGGTTCCCCAGATACGTCACCGTACTCTCGCCGGAATCCGCGTAGTTGGCGACGGACAGGCCCTTGCGCAGGTACTGCGGCAGCTGCTGGCCCCAGCCGGCGTAGGGCTCGCCGGGCTGGTCGCAGACCGTGGAGTCGCCGACGAGGAAGATCTGCCGGGGCTGCCGGGCCGGGGTGACCCGGATGTCGGCGAGTGCCGGGGCCGGGCCGCCGAACGTGAGGTCGAGGCCGGGCGTGCCCGCGGGGCCCGTCGGCTCGCCCTCGGGGGTGCGGACGTTCACGGTGAAGGCGCGGGCGACCCGTTCGCCCGCGGCCACCGGGGTCTCGGGGAGCAGCGCGCGCCGGGTCTCCCCGCTGACGCTGGTGCGCGAAGCGGCGTCACCGCCGAGGACGACCCGCACGTCGTACGTGCCGGGCGCGACGTCGAAGTGACAGGCGGTGGCGGTGCAGTGGTCCGGGCCCAGGGGGCGCTGACCGCCCTGCGCCTGGGCCGGTACGGCGGTCAGGGCGGCGCTGAGGGTGAGCGCCGCCACCACGGCGAGGTTGAAACGTCTCATACGGCTCCTCCGGCGGTCCCGCGATGGTGCGACAAGGCCTGGCGGCTGGACGGTACCGCTCTTGGCAAGCGCTTTCTAGACCTTGGGACATTTTCACAAGACTGCCAACTTCCAGCGCGCGAAAGCCCTTTCGCGAATGTGATTCAACTGTCACCCTGACCGACACCGCAGCATCCCCCCACACCTCCCGAAGGAGGCACCCCCACATGTCCGGATCCGTGAACAGACCGGTCCGCCGCCGCACCTTCGTCCTCGGCACCGCGGCCGCCGCCGGTTCGGCCGCCCTGGCCGGCCCGCTCGCCCCGAGCGCGTCCGCCGCGGCCTTCGGCTACACCGACGACGGGTCGAACTACGTCGTCGACACCGGCGCCAGCCTCGTCTTCAAGGTCAGCAAGACCAACGGCGACCTGACCTCGCTGGTCTACCGCGGCGTGGAGTACCAGGGCTACGGCGGCATGAACTCGCACATCGAGTCCGGCCTCGGCGCCTCCACCGTGAGCGTCAAGCAGTCCGGTTCGACGATCCTGGTCTCCGTCGCGTACGGCACCCTGAAGCACTACTACGCGGCCCGCAGCGGCGAGAACAACGTCTATCTGTGGACCAACAAGGCCGACACATCCGTCTCCGCGACCCGCTACATCGTGCGCGTCAGGAAGGGCCTGTTCCTCAACGACGAGCCGGACTCCTACACATACACGAACAGCACCGTCGAGGCCTCGGACGTGTTCGCGAAGGCCGACGGCCAGACCCGCTCGAAGCACTTCTCGAAGCTGCGGGTGATGGACTACAGCCACGTCGGCTGGTCCGGCGGCGGCGTCGGCCTGTGGATGGTGCGCAGCAACCACGAGAAGGCCTCCGGCGGCCCGTTCTACCGCTCGCTGCTGCGCCACCAGAGCGCGGACGGCGGCGGCCTGTACGAGATCCTCTACTACGGCCAGAACCAGACCGAGGACCAGCGCTTCGGCCTCCAGGGCCCGTACGTCATCGCCTTCACGGACGGCGGCGCTCCCTCCTCGTCGCTGTTCCCGGGCACGCTGACGACCTCGTGGGCCGACTCGCTCGGCCTGGCCGGGTACGTCGGGGCGAGCGGCCGGGGCCGGGTGGCGGGCGTCGGCATCACGGGCCGCAACACCGCCTACGCGTACACCGTCGGCATCGCCAACGCGGCGGCGCAGTACTGGGGTTCGGCGCGGGCGTCCGACGGTCACTTCTCCATCGGCGGGGTCCTTCCGGGGACGTACACGCTGACTGTCTACAAGGGCGAGTTGGCTGTATACAGTACGCAGGCGACCGTATCCGCAGGGGGGGCGACCACCCTCAACTCGATCGCGATCCCGTCCTCGAACGATCCGGGCAACGCGAGCGCGATCTGGCGGATAGGCGACTGGAACGGCACCCCGGGCGGCTTCAAGAACGCCGACCTGATGACGTACGCGCATCCGTCGGACGTGCGGGCCGCCTCCTGGACCGGCAACGTGGTGATCGGCAGCGGCAACGAGACGTCCGCCTTCCCGTGCTACCTCTGGAAGGACGTCAACAGCGGTCTGCTCGTGTACTTCAAGCTGACCGCGGCGCAGGCCGCCGCCGCGCACACCCTGCGCATCGGCGTGACGACGGCCTACGCCAACGGCCGCCCGCAGGTCACCGTCAACGACGCCTGGACGTCGGCCATCCCCTCACCGCCCACGCAGCCGAACACCCGGTCGCTGACCAACGGGTCCTACCGGGGGAACAACCACACGTTCACCTACAGCGTTCCGGCGAGCGCCTGGCTCACGGACACCGGCCAGTACAACGTGCTGAAGATCAACGTGGTGAGCGGTTCGGGGGCGGCCGGCTTCCTCAGCGCGGGGACGGCGATCGACGCGATCGACCTGCTGACCTGACCTGAGCGGACGTCATGTCCCGCGCGTCCACTGCTGGTTGGTGCCGCCGTTGCACGTGAACGTGATCACGGCCGCGCCGTTGGCGGTGGACGCGCCGTTCACGTCGAGGCACTTGCCGCTCGCCCGGGAGGTGACGGTCACGTAGGAGCCGGTGGTGGTCAGCGACCACTGCTGGGCGGTCACGGAGGCGCCGCAGTTCTCCTGGGTGACCGTGGTGGCGTTCTCCCGCACGCACAGGGAGCTGTTGCGGACCACCAGCTGGTAGTAGCCGCCGCCGACGGACTTGAACCAGTACTTCTGGTTGGTGCCGCCGTTGCAGTCGTACTGCTTGATCTGGGCGCCCGGCCACAGTGACTGGCTCGTCACGTCGGCGCACTTGGACGAGTGCCGGGCGATCAGCGTGTTGTACGTGGCGCTCGTGCCGCTGATCGTGCCGACGGCCGTGTCGACGGTGACCTCCGGGGACCAGGACATGGACATGGAGGTGGAGCTCGGGAAGGTCAGCGGCAGCCACACGTACCGCGAGTCGTTGACGGTGCCGCCGAAGGAGTTGCCCCAGCGGTCGCCCATGTACAGATACGACGTGCCCGCGGATCCCTGCACCGGCAGGACGTATGCGGTCTGCGAGCCGTACGTCGTCGAGTCGCCGATGTTCGTCATCGCCGACCAGGGTCCGGCCAGGGAGGTCGCGGTCGCGTACTGCTGCTGGTTGGGGTTCCAGCCGGTCGCGCCCGAGGTGAGCATGAAGTAGACGTTGCCCCGCTTGAACAGCGCCGGGGCCTCGCGGTGTCCGCCGTGCCAGGGGTCGGCGACCAGGCTCGCGATGCCGGTGTAGTCGGCGGTGAGCCGGTAGATGTGCAGGTCGTAGTTCTCGCGGGCGGCGGAGATCATGTAGCCGGCGCCGTCGGTGTCGACGAACACCGTGATGTCGCGGGACATGTGCTGGCCGAGCGGGCGGAAGCTGCCACGCCAGGTGTAGGTGCCGTCCACCGTGTCGGAGACGGCGACGGCGGCGCGGGCCTCGCTGTAGTCGGTGCCGTTCTCCTTGTGCATCCACATCACGAACTTGCCGGTGGACGCGTTGTACATGACCTTCGGCCGCTCGATGTTGGCGGTGGCCAGCTCGGGGTCGCTCGCCTCGGTCAGGACGTGGCCCCGGAACTCCCAGTTCTTCAGGTCGGTGGAACGGTAGGCGTCCACGTACCGGAAGGTGTTGTCGGCGTTGCGGTTCTCACCGAACCAGTAGTAGAAGGAGCCGACCTTCAACACCCCGCCGCCATGGGCGTGCACGGGGTTGCCCGACGTGTCCGTGAACTGCGTGCCGTTGGTGATCGTCTGGGGCGCGGCCTGGGCCGGTCCCGCGGTGGCCAGGGCGCCGAGCAGCGCCAGGCAGAGAGCCAGCAGGGCGGCGTACGCACGTCTCATCTCACACACTCTCCTTGACCGCGTCGACGGAGGCGGCCGTCGCCGTGTCCGCGACGGGGATGCCGAAGTCGGGGGTGCCGTCCGGCTTCCAGCCCAGCTTCTGGATCCGGGTGTGGCGGTTGGGATCGTTCAGCGGGTCGCCGACGATCTCCTTGTACTGGCGTGCGTGGTAGACGAGGACGTCACTGCGGCCGTCCTCGGCGACCGTGAAGCAGTTGTGGCCGGGCCCGTACTGCCGGGTCGTGTCGTTGCTGACGAAGACGGGCGTGGGCGACTTCGACCAGCTCGCGGGGTCCATCAGGTCGCTGCCCGCGTCGGCGGTCAGCAGGCCCATGCAGTAGTGCCAGTCGGTGGCGCTGGCGGAGTAGGACATGAACAGACGGCCGTTGCGGGTGATGACCGACGGCCCCTCGTTGACCTTGTAGCCGACGCACTCCCAGTCGTACTCAGGTGTGGACAGGCGTATCTGAGGACCCGTCAGGGTCCACGGGTTCGCCATCCTGGAGAGCCACAGGGCGGTGTTGTTGTCCATTCCGGGCTCATGCTGGGCCCAGGCGAGGTAGCGGGTGCCGCGGTGGGTGAAGGTGGTGGCGTCGAGGGAGAAGGTCTCCCAGGCGGTCCTGAGCTGGCCGCGCTCGACCCAGGTCCCCTTGAAGGGGTCGCGGCTCGCGTTCTCCAGGACCCAGATACGGATGTCCCACACACTCTCGGCGGGCGCGGCGGCGAAGTAGATGTACCACTTGCCGCCGATGCGGTGGATCTCCGGCGCCCAGATGTGCGCGCCCATGTCGCCGGTCGCGTGCTTGGTCCAGATCACGGACTCGGCGGCGGTCGCGAGGCCGTTCAGGGTGCGGGAGCGGCGCAGGATGATCCGGTCGTACTCGGGGGCGGTGGCCGTGAAGTAGTAGAAGCCGTCGGCGTGCCGATGGATGTGCGGGTCGGCCCGGTTGCGGACGAGCGGGTTCACGTAGGGGGCAGCCTTCGGGGTGGGGGCGGCGTGGGCGATGCCGGGGGTGACCGCCGCCAGGGCGCCCGCGGCGAGGGCGCCCTTCAGCATCAGTCTGCGGCTGGGGGCCTCGTCGGGCACTACTGGGGGCAGGTCGTGGTCGCGGCTCATGCGGACGGCCTCTCGCGGGGGGAACGAGACATGCGAAACGTTCGGGATGTCGAACAAGATCTGTCATTACGAACGCCGAAAAGGTAAGGGCGTGTTACGTGAAGGTCAACGGGTCCGACGAGACAAAGAAAGAACCCCGTTTTTCTGTTATCGCCGACCGCACCGGCCCGTCTCCGCTGACGTGCGCAGTCATACCCACACCACAGCAGCGGCCGCCGGCGCCCTCGCGGCGGCCGCGGCCCTCCTCCTGCCCGCTCCCCCGGCATCCGCCGCCGGCGTCCGGGACGTCACCGCCGACGTGCTCGCGGACCGTGACGTGACGCTCACCGGTGACACGGCCGTGACCGTGCCGTCCGGGACGACGACGTACGACGGGGTGTTCCGCGGCGCGGGCACGCTCACCGTGCGCGGCAGCGGGACCCTCGTCCTGACCAGGGACAGCGACTTCACGCTGCCGAAGGCCCGGCAGCGGCAGAAGGTGGCGACGCCCGGCGGCAACCACCCGTACGTCACCGTGGCGGACCCGGATCCGCCCGCGATCACGGTCGCGCGGGGGGCCACCCTGCAGTACGGCGACGGCGGCACGACCGGACTGATCGGCCACTTCCCGTACGGCACCCCGGCGTTCCGGCTCAACCAGGACAACATCAGGGTCGACGGCACCCTGCGGCTGTCCCTGAGGAGCGCCTACAACCTGGGCACCATCAGTGGCTCCGGGCTGATCACCCAGCCGAGGTTCCTGTGGGGCACCTGGGACCTGTCGGGCGCCCACCCGTTCTCCGGAGTGATCGACAACGGCACCCAGGTGAACGCCGGACGGCCGGAGTACGCGACGTCGCTGCCGGACGTCCGCAAGGTCCTCAACCAGGGCACCTGGACCGTGGACACGCCGCTGGGGCAGACCGTCACCATGGGCATGGACTTCTACCAGCGCGAGTACGGCAGCGACATCAACGTCCAGTCGCGGCCGGGCGGCAAGGTCGTCCTGACCGGCCAGTACAGCTGGTCGGACCAGGGCGGCGACACCGACCCCTCGCTCAGTGACCCCGCCCTGAACTGGACGCCCGCACGGAAGAACGTCAACAAGCGCGGCACCAACATCAAGGGCGCGGATGTCCGGTGGGGTGACGGCACCACGGACAGGATCTTCATGCCGGGCACCGCCGAGACCGTCTACATCAACCTGCTGGCGGCACGCTCGCGCTCGAAGCTCACCTTCGACTACAACGGCCCGGTCACCCTCGGCGCCCCCATCGGCGGCGGCCGGTTCCACGACACGCTGGCCGCGCCCGGCGCCGGGGACATCGTGATCGCGGGAACGCGCGGGAACGACGTGACCTTCGCGGCCAAGCAGTACTACGACGGCTCCACGACGGTCGAGAAGGGGGCGGTGCTGCGGCTGGGCTCGGCGCGCGGCGACGGTTCCCTGCTGACGGGCGGTGCGCGCCGCCGGGTGGTGAACGACGGGACGCTCGTCGTGGGCAACGCGAAGACCGCCGTCTCGCTGGCGCACGTGAGCGGCGCCGGGGCGTTCGTGCAGTCCGGCGCGGCCACCACCACGCTGACCGGCAGCGCGGTGACGTACACCGGCACGACGACCGTCAAGAAGGGCACGCTCGCCCTGCGGGGCGGCGCCGCCCTCACCCGCAGCCGGGCGATCCGGCTCACCTCGTCCGGTGCGCGACTCGACGCCGGGGCGGCGGGACTGCGGGTGGCGACCACCCTCACCGGCACGGGAACGGTGAAGGGGGCGGTGACCAACGAGGGGACCGTCGCCGGCGGGATCACCGTCACCGGGGACTACACGCAGCGCCGCGAGGGCGAACTGGTGCTGCGGGACAAGCCGTTGAAGGTGACGGGGGCGGTGCGGCTGGGCGGGGAGCTGGGTCTTCCCACGGCCGGAACCGATCCCGCTCGTGAGATCACCGTGCTCGACCACGCGGGGCGTTCGAAGGTCAGCGGTGCGTTCTCCGGCCTGGAGGAGGGCACGAAACTCAAGCTGGGCGACACGACGTACCGGATCAGTTACCGGGGTGGTGACGGCAACGACGTCGTGCTCAGCGCCGTCGCCGCGAGCCCGTCACCGTCCGGGTCCGCCCAGGGCACGGCGTCGTCCGGGGCCGTGGCGGCCGGCACCCGCGCCGCGACCACCGCGAGCGGCGGGCTCGGCTGGTGGCCGTACGTCCTCGCCCTCGGGCTGCTCCTCGGGCTCGTCGCGCCGGCCGCGACGCGCGGGCGGCCCGGCCGGCGCAAGGGCGGGCGGCACGCCGCGCAGGGATGAAGCGGCCCCGGCACCGGTGACCGCCGGACCCGGGGCCGCGGACGGCCACCGGCGTCCCCGGGCCCGCCCGGCCCGCCTCCGACACCTCCGGGTGCGACCGCGCCCGACGCGCCGGCCACGGCGGCGGGCGAAGGCACGCTCACCGCACCGCCGCCGTCCACCGCGCGTCAGCGCCCGCTGGGCGCCTCCGGGAACCCCAGCCGCGGGGCCAGTCCACGCGCCTCCCTCGCCCACTCCGCGAGGAAGGCCAGCGTCAATCCCCGTTCCCGGTACCGGAGTTCGGGCATGCGCCAAGGTTATGCCGCGGTCCGCGCCGGCTCCCGGCGTCCGCGCAGCCACACGTACACCGGTATGCCCGCGAAGAGGAACAGCGTGCCCTGGTAGACGGCCGCGTAACCGGCGCCCGCGATCAGCCAGAAGGAGAACGCGAAGGAGAGGGCGGCGACGATCAGGTCGCGGGCCAGACCGGCCGGGCGGACCCGCTCGCGGGTGCCCTGGGCGAGCCAGTACAACTGGGCGGCGGCCGACAGGAGATACGGCACGCACCCCGTGAACGTGGTGATCAGGACCAGGACACGGAACGTGGTGTCCGGGCCGGCCGTGTAGTTGAGTCCGATCAGCAGGGTGCCGAGGACCGCGCAGGCCCACACGCCGAAGCCGGGCACGCCGCCCCGGCCGGCCTTCGCGAAGGGCGCCGGGAAGAGACCGTCGCGGGCGGCGGCGTACGGCATCTGCGCGGCGAGCAGGATCCAGCCGTTGAGGCAGCCGGTGATCGAGGCGACGGCGACCAGCGCGATGGCGGTACCGCCCCAGGTGCCGCCGGTCATGGCGTTCACGGCGTCGGCGAACGGGGCGCCGGAGCCGACCAGTTCGTCGTGCGGGACGAGGCCGAAGACGGCCACGACGCCGAGGATGTACACGAGGGCGGAGCCGAGGGTGCCCAGGACGCTCGCGCGGCCGACCGTGCGCTCGGGGTCGCGGACCTCGCCCGCGCTGACGGCTGCCGACTCGACGCCGAGGAAGCTGTAGAGGAGCAGCGCGGCGGAGGCGGCCAGCGCGCCGGGGAGGCTCTGGCCGGAGGCGTTGAACGGGCCGTAGTTGTCCGCGTCGACGAAGAAGAGGCCGACGGTGGCGACCAGCAGCAGCGGGACGAACTTCAGGACCGTGGACACGACTTGGACCGCGCCGACCCAGCGGGTGCCGACGAAGTTCGCGGCGGCCGGCAGCCACAGCGCGGCCAGCGCGACCAGCGCTTCGAGGGTGTGGTTGCCGTGCAGGGGTATCAGGACGTCGACGTAGCCGACGACCGCGACCGCCAGGGCGGCGATGCTGACCCAGCACATCGTCCAGTACGACCACGCCGACAGGAAGCCCGCGAAGGGACCGAAGGCGTCGCGCGGGTACACGTACAGCCCGCCGGTGACCGGGCTGCGCCGGGCCAGCCTGCCGAAGAGCAGCGCGAGCAGCACCGCGCCGGCCGACAGGACCACGAAGGCGAGCAGGCTGACCCCGCCGTACGGGGCGACGGTGGCGGGCAGCACGAAGATGCCGCCGCCGATGATGTTGCCCATGACGAGGGCGGTGGCGGCGGCCGGACCGAACGGGCGGCGGCGCGGGACCGGCCGGGCCGCGGGGTCGGCGGCCTCGGTGGTGCTGGGGGCGGTCATGGCGGTTCCCGGGGAGAGGGGACGGGGAGGGAGGGCGTGATCGTAACGCGGCATTCCACATGCTGGGCAACCTGTTCATGTAATGGACACGGACGCTTGGTCTTCCGCCTCTCGACTAGCGTCGTGGCATGACCAGCGACACGCCTCCTTCTGTTCCCGCTCCCTCCCTCTCCGCGGCCCTCGCCGCCGGGACGGTCGTCCTCGACGGCGGCCTGTCCAACCAGCTGGAGTCCGCCGGGCACGACCTGAGCGACGCGCTGTGGTCGGCACGGCTGCTCGCGGAGCGGCCCGGGGCGCTCACCGAGGCGCACCTCGGGTACTTCCTGGCGGGCGCGGACGTGGCGATCACCGCCAGCTACCAGGCGACCTTCGAGGGTTTCGCGGGGCGCGGGATCGGGCGCGAGCGTGCGGCGGAGCTTCTCGGCCTGAGCGTCGCACTGGCGCGGGACGCGGCACGGCGGGCGCGGGCGGAGGGCGTCACCCGGCCGCTGTGGGTGGCGGCCTCGGCCGGCCCGTACGGCGCGATGCTCGCGGACGGCTCCGAGTACCGGGGCCGGTACGGGCTGAGCGTGGCCGAGCTGGAGACCTTCCACCGGCCCCGCCTGGAGGTGCTGGCCGCCGCCGGTCCGGACGTCCTCGCGCTGGAGACGGTGCCCGACGCCGACGAGGCCGAGGCGCTGCTGCGGGCGGTGCGCGGGCTCGGGGTGCCGGCCTGGCTGTCGTACTCCGTCGCGGGCGACCGCACCCGCGCCGGGCAGCCGCTGGAGGAGGCGTTCGCCCTGGCCGCGGACGCGGACGAGGTGATCGCGGTCGGGGTGAACTGCTGTGCCCCGGGGGACGTGGACGGCGCGGTGGAGACCGCCGCCCGGGTCACCGGCAAACCGGTCGTGGTCTACCCCAACAGCGGCGAGACCTGGGACGCCGGGGCCCGTGCCTGGGCCGGCCGCTCCTCCTTCGCCCCCGAGGAGGTGCGCGGCTGGCGGGCGTCGGGGGCGCGGCTGATCGGCGGGTGCTGCCGGGTGGGTCCGGAGGCGATCACGTCGATCGCGGGCGCGCTGAGGCCCGCGTAGACCCTCCGCCTTTTCTCCCCCTCCCCCTTCCCTCCCTCTCCCTCTCCCTCTCCTGAGCGCTGAGGCCCGGAGAACTCCTGCCCCCTCCCCGTCCCCGCTGCTAGCCTCCGTTCGGGAACCGGTTTCCATCCTGTTGCCGCAGTTCCCGAGGGGTGGGCGAGGAAGCCCGGGGAGAGGGGCGAGGCTGGTATGACGAGGAAGAGCGAGGACCCGGGGCGGAGCACCATCCGGGACGTGGCGGCCCGCGCGGGAGTCTCCGCGTCCACCGTCTCGCGGGTGCTCGGCGGGGTGTACCCGGTGAGCTCGGCGACCCGCACCCGCGTGCTGCGGGCGGTGCGCGACCTGGACTACGTGGCGGACGCGCGGGCCAAGGCGGTCGCGGGCGTCGGCACGCCCACACTGGCGTTCGTGCTGGAGGACATCACCGGCCCGTCGTTCGCGCTCATGGCGCACGGCGTGGAGCGCGAGGCGACCCGGCTCGGCCATCTGTGCCTGGTGTGCAGCACGGAGGGCGACGTCCGGCACGAGCTGGAGTTCGTCGAGATGATGCGCGCCCAGCGGGCCGCCGCCGTGATCCTGGTCGGCGGCGCCGCAGACACCGCCGCGTACCGCGAGCGCACCCGCCGCATGGCCGACTCGCTGGCGTCGGCCGGCTCCCGCCTGGTGCTGTGCGGCCGCCCGACCCTGGGCCCCGGGGCGCCGGTCACCGTCATCGAGTACGACAACGAGGGCGGCGCCTACGCCCTGGTCGCGCACGTCCTCTCGCAGGGCCACCGGCGGGTGCTGTTCCTCGGCGGCAAGCCCGACCACACCACCGCCCAGGGCCGCGCGCGCGGTTTCCTGGCCGCCCACCGCGCCCGCGGTCTGGAGCCCGACCCGGCGCTGCTGCTGCACGGCGACTTCACGCGCGACGCCGGTCACCGTCTGATGCGTGAGGCCCTCAAGGACGGGCTGGAGTTCACGGCCGTGGTCGCCGCCACCGACATGGTGGCCGCGGGCGCGCTGACCGCGCTGCACGAGGCGGGCCTGGACGTGCCGGGCGACGTGTCGCTGGCCGGCTACGACGACATCCCGTTCGCCCGCGACCTGCACCCCGCCCTGACCACGGTCCACGTCCCCTACGAGGAACTGGGCCGCCTCGCCGTGCGCACCGCGCTGGGCCGCACCTCCGAGACCCCGGACGAGCACCTGCTGCTGGGCACGCACGTGGTGGTGCGGGACTCGGTGGCGGCAACCGGTTCCTAGGCGGCCCGGATGCCGGGCCGGGGGCGTGAAGCCGGGGTTCCGCGGCCCGGCCCCGGCGTCCCGCCTCCGCTCTCCCCCGCCGGTTCAGGAGCGGCGGACCGCCCCGGGAAGCCGCAGCCGCCGTACCACCGACCGCAGTTCCGCGCTCCGGCCGGCCGTACCGCGCGCGGCCGTACCGCGCGTTCACGGTCGCGCGGCCCGTGCGCCGGGCACGGCTCGAAGCCCGGTCCCGGGCCGTGGCAGGGGCCGAGGTCCGGGAGCAGGGAGGGCCAGGCGGACTCGTGGACGTGACGTGGGGCCGCGCTCGTGCGCCGTGCGCCTGCGGTACAGCGCACTGCATGGTGGCCCGGTGTTCCGGCGCACGGGCGCGGCCTTGCGGTTACTTGGCGTACATCAGCGTGCCGAAGCCGAGCTGGTCGAAGCCTCCGCTGGTGGAGCCGTAGTCACCTCCGCCGCCCTCGGGCCGCACGCTCTCGGCCATGGCGGTGATGTACGGGACAGACAGCCCGCGGCGGCGGGCGTAGTGGTAGTGCAGGATGTTCCAGACCGGCCGCACCTGTCCGCGCGAGGCTGCGGAGATCGCGGTGTGCGACTGCTGGGCGCAGTTCTGGCCCGTCCCCCAGGTGTACGTGGTGAAGGGGACGTCCTGGCCCAGGTTGTACCTGGCGACGTACTGCGCGGCCTTCATGAACCGGTTGTTGTCGTAGCCGTACAGGTCCTCGCCCTGGGACCAGGCCATCTCGCAGAAGGCGCCCATCTGGCCCATGCCCATCATGGTGTGGCCCTGGTCGCGGCCCGACTCCTGCCACTGGGCCAGCCCCTGGCTCTCGTAGACGAACGGGACGGCGTGGCGCAGGGAGCCGTTGCCGGCGCCGTTCTTGAAGTAGCCGACCGCCTGGTCGTACTTCGCGGCGTCGTCGCACAGGATGCCGATGGCCAGGACCGAGTTCATGTTGCACAGATCCCAGTTGGCCCAGTAGTTGGTGATGCAGGCGTCGTTGTGGCCGGTCAGGAACTGGTTGTTGAGCGGGTAGAAGACGTCGAGCAGCATCCTGCGGAACCGGTCGAGGTCGAACCCGCTGTAGCCGCGCATGAGTTCGGCGGCGTTCGCGAACTGGTAGCCGTAGATCCCGGCGGCCAGGAAGCGGTCCGCGTTGCCGGTGAGGGTGGTCAGCGTGGCCGACCAGGCGTTGAGGATCCGGACGGCCGCGTCGCCGTGGGCGGTGGTGCCCGCGACCTTCCAGCGCAGGGCGTTCTGGTAGGCCGCGTGGATGTCGTGGTACAGGATCCCGTAGTTCTCGCCGGTGCCGCCGCGGATGACGGTGGCCTGCGGGTTGGGTTTCCAGGTGCTCGCCGCGTGGGAGTTGGCGGTCAGCCGGTTCCAGCCGGACAGCCACGGGTCGTCGCCCGCGGCAACCCGGACCTTGGCCCGGTTCAGCTCGCCGTAGGCGTGCAGCATGCCGGGGTGGGTGAACGTCGCGGGCGCCGCGTCCGCCGCGGTGGCGGCGAAGGCGGAGCCCAGGGCGACGGCGGCGGTGAGGCCGCCTGCGGTCCGCAACAGACCGCGGCGGCTCACCTCGGTGGTGCGGGGGTGCTGGTGGGGGGATGTGCGGCTCATGTGGTGCGACTCCCATCCGTGGGGGGATCAGTCGGCGTTGAAGATGCTCACCTCGTCGAACTCCGCGGTGCCGAGGGCCAGCGGGCTGCGGGAGCAGACCACGAGGCCCACGTGGTAGGCGGCGTCACCGAAGCCGGGAACCTCGCCGGAGGCGAGGGCGGTCCAGGTGGTGCCGTCGTCGGTGGAGACGGCCGCGGCGAAGGCGGTCCCGGTGCGCTTCAGCCGCAGCAGCAGGGGCAGTCGGACGGTGGCGGTGCCAAGGAACGCGGAGGCGCCCGCCACCGTTGTGCGCAGCATGAGCTGCGCGGTGGTCCCGCCCGTGACGATCACCCCGGCCGCCTGGTCGAACGGTGACAGCGACTTGGCCATCAGCAGCCCGACCCGGTCGGCGGTGGCGCCGGTGCGGGAGACCAGCCGGGCGGTGACCGTGCAGTCGCCGGTGACGGGCTGCCGGACGAACTGCCCCGTCATCGCCTGGTTGTTGACGCTGAGGTCGGTGCCGGCGCCCCGCACCACGAAGGTCCCGTCCTGGTGGGCGGTGTTGCCGGGGGTGCGGACGGCGACCACGCCGAGCGTCCCGAAGGCCCGGTCGTCGAGGACCACGTCGCCGAGGTCGCCGTAGGTCCAGGGGGCGGGCGGGGGTGTGCCGACCGTGAGGGTGAGGGTGCCGGTGCCGTCACCGGCCGCGTTGCCCGCGGTGGTGGTGACCGTGAAGGCACCGGTCCGGGTGGGGGTTCCGGAGATCAGGCCGGTGCGCCCGTCGAGGCGCAGTCCGTCGGGCAGGCCGGCCGCGGCGAACCGGACGGGCTCGTGCGAGGCCCGCAGCAGGTGCCGGAAGGGGACGCCCGTGGTGGCGAACGCCGTGGCGGCGGAGGTGACGCGGGGGACGGACGGCGAGGGCATGACCGCCGCCGCGGGTGCCGACAGCGGGCCGCGTCCGGTGGTGTTGGTCTTCGCGACGGCGTAGTGGTACGTCGTCCCGGGCGTGCCGGTGGCGTCGGCGAACCGGATGCGGGTTCCGGAGCCGACCGGGCCGACGCCGGTCGCGAGGGTCACGTACGGGCCGTCGGCGTCGGTGGCGCGCAGCACCCGGTAGCGGGCGGAGAGGTCGGGGTCGGTCCAGGCCAGCTCGACGGCGTCGGCGCCGGGGGTGGCCCGGAGGTCCCCGGCCGTGCGGGCGGGGCGCGGCGCGGACCAGACCTCGCCGTGGGCCGAGGTCACGCTGACGTTGTCGAAGGCTCCGGTGCCGGTCTCGGCGTACTCCTCGTCGACACCGAGGCAGGAGGTGAGGACGAGACCCGCGTATGCGGTGTGCGGCATACCGTCGACCTCGGTGCGGCCGACTTCTGTCCACCGTATGCCGTCCGGCGAGATCGCTCCGGTGCACCATCGGCCCTTGCGGGTCAGCCGCACCCAGTAGGGCGCGCGCAGCCGGTAGCCGTCGCCCGCACCCTCCACGTACGGCGCCCGCAGCGGGGTCGCCGACTCGGGCAGGGCGCCGAGGCCGGAGATCGGGAACGCGGCCGAGGTGGTGATCGCCTGCCGCTGGGAGGGCGGCACGGGCGTGCTGCCGGTGGCGGAGACGCCGGCGCCGGCCGACGGCCGTACGGTCCACACCCCGCTCCAGGTGTGCAGCGGCAGCCCCTGGATGAGCATGGCGGCGTGTGCCGCGTCCGCGTCGAGGGAGGCCCGGAGGCTGACGCCGATCTTGGAGTACTGCGAGCTGAGCGGCCACACGATCCGCGCGGTGACCGTGCCGTCGCCGCGCAGCGGCAGGTACGCCAGGCGGTAGGTGTCGGCGGTGCCGGACGCCTCCAGCACGAACCGCTCGCCGTCGAAGACGGCGGAGCCGGGGATTCTCACGTCACCCAGATCCTGGGTGGACCAGGGCTCGGGCAGCCCCGCGGAAGCGGGGACCGGACTCGACTCACCGCTGCTGCCCAGCGAGTTGGCGGCGGTGACCGTGTAGAAGTAGGTCCGGCCGGGACGCACACCGTCGTCTGCATACAGTGTCCCGTCGACGGCCGACCCGATCTCCGTGTACGGCCCTGCGGGAACCGTGGCCCGGCGGACGGTGTACGTGCTCGCCCACGCCGACGGCAGCCAGCGCACGGTGACGGATCCGCCCTCGCCGGTCGCCGTGACACCGGCCGGTGCCGTGGGGACGGCCGGTGCGGGCGCCGCGGTGCCGGCGTAGGTGAAGGTGCCCCAGCTGGGCAGGTCGTCGTTGCCGCCCTCGACGAAGCGGGTACCGCCCGTGCCGCGGAAGACGGCCGCCTCGGTGTACGGGGTGTCGAGGCCGCGGACGCCTGCGTAGTGGGCGTACGCCATCTCGTAGATCGGGGGCAGGGTGCCGCGGCCGATCGCGGAGACGGTCCGCTTCACGTACTTGCCGGTGCGGTCGAGGTCGGGGACGAAGGGGACGTCGCCGCCGAGGTTGTAGCGGGCGGCGTACTCGAAGTTGGCGAGGACGCGGTTGCCGTCGTAGCCCCACAGGTCGACGCCCTGGTTCCAGGCGACCTGGGCGATGTCACCGGTCAGACCGGCCGCGAGCTGCTCGTGGCCCTGGTCGCGGCCGGACTCCTGGCCCTGGCCCGCGTCGGTGACGATCCGGTGGGCGACACTGCCGTTGCCGGCGCCGGCCGCGGCGAAGCGCAGTGCGTCCTCGAAGAGGGCCGGCTCCTCGCAGAACACGCCGATGGCCAGGACGGTCTGGATGGCCGTCAGGTCCCAGTTGCCGTTGGCGTACAGCATGTAGCCGGACACCGCCGGATACCAGACGTCCAGAAAGGACCGCTCGCAGCGGGTGATGTCGGCGTCCGCCCAGCCGTCGTAGTCGCCGTGCCGCAGCAGTTCGGCCGCGTTGACGAACTTGAAGGCCTGGAGTCCGGCGCCGAGCGGGCCGTCGGCGCCCGTGATCATGGTCAGCGAGGCGGACCAGGCGTTGAGGATGTCGCGGGCCTTGTCGGCGTGGGCGCGGTCGCCGCTCACGCACCACATCAGGGCGTTCTGGTAGGCGGCGGCCGAGTCGGCGACGGCCTGGTTCTGGAAGGTGGCGGGGCCCCGGCCCCAGGAGGTGATCTGGCCGGTGTTCTGGACGGTGTACGTGGACTTCGACCGGGCGTGGGCCGCGAAGGCCAGGTATCCGTCGTGGACGGGCGACTCCCGCGCGGCGACCGCTGCCTTCATGCGCGCCAGGTCGGCGGCGCTGTGCAGCAGTCCGGGATGGGCGAAAGCCCGGAGCCGGGTGGGGTCGTTTTGGGCCCACGCCGCCGCGGCGGAGGCGGACAGCAGTCCGCCCGCGGAAGCGGCCACGAGCCCTGCCGCGCCGAGGAAGGACCGCCGGCTGAGAGGAAACACGGGTGACTCCATGGTTCGGACGGGCCGCGTCACGCGTGCTGGACGGTGAGGGTCAGGGTCTGCGTCGCGGTGCCCGCGCTGTTGGCGGCCGAGACGGTGACCGTGAAGGTGCCGACGTTGTCCTCGGCGGTGCCCGAGATCAGACCGGTGGCGGTGTCGATGTCCAGCCCCTTGGGCAGCCCCTCGGCGCCGAACGACGTCGGCAGTTCGGTGGCCGTGATCAGGTGGTTGAAGATCTGGTTCTTGGTGGCCGTGGCCTGGTCCGGGCTGGTCAGCTCGGGCTTGACGGCGGACGTGGCCTCGGTGGAGTTCAGGAACCGCAGGTTCAGCACGTGTTCGTTGGCGTACGCCGGCATCATGTCGGTGAACTTGTACCAGCCGGGCTTCTTCATCCCGTTGGCGATGGCCTTGCCGTTGACGACGAGGTTCTGGAAGGTGACGTTCTTGATGGCGTGGTCCGCGTCGTGCCCGACCATGACGGACGGGTTGGCACGCGTCCCGTCGTAGGTCAGGTTTCTGATGTACACGCCGTCGATGCCCCGCCCGACGGAGGTGTTGTACGACTTGTTGAACATGACCCGCATGTTGATCAGCTGGCCCCAGCGGAAGTCCTCCACCCGGATGTCCTGGACGCGGACGTTGCGTACCAGGTTGCTGTCGCCGGGGTTGAGCGCGATGCAGCCCTGGTAGTCCATCTGCGGTTCGCGGTGGTCGAGGATGTCGATGTTGCTAAGGACGAGGTTCTCGATGGTCTCCGGCTTGTCGGTGTTGCCGTGCGTGCCGACGTTGACCGGGTGCGCGACGTCCGCCCAGAGGGTGGAGTTGCGGACGGTGATGTTGCGGCAGTCGCCGTAGTAGTTCCAGCGGTGGGCGTAGATCGCGATGCAGTCGTCGGAGTTGCGCATCCAGACGCCGTCGATGAGGACGTCCTCGCTGGAGAAGACGTCGATGCCGTCGCCCCACTGGCCGTGGCTGTAGGAGTGCATGTTGCGGACGGTGACCTGCTTCGACTGGCCGACGGTGACCGAGTAGCCGCTGCTCGGGTTGAGCACCGTGATGCCGTCGATCTCGATGTTCTGGGAGTACTCGACCAGGATGCCGTTCGCCGTGTTGTACAGCACGCCGCGGCCGGTGATGCGGGCGTTCTCCACCTCGTGGAACTCCACCCGGGAGGTGAGGACCGCGCCGCCGGCCAGGTAGAGCGTCTTGCCGCTGGGCACCTTGACCACGTTGTCGGCGGTCTTGTGCAGGCCGGGGCCGAAGTAGAGGACGTCGGGGTCGGGGGCGTTGGTCTCGGTCGGGTTGGCGTGCAGGTGCAGGTTGTTGAAGAGGTCGCCGTCGATCTCGACGGAGAGGTTGCGCGGCTCGGTGAGGGTAAAACTCACCGTGGCGCCGTCCACCGTGAAGTCGGTGCCGTGGGACAGGGGGCGGATCCGCGCGGTGCCGATGGCCCCCTTGGACGAGGTGACGGCGACCTCGACGGTGCCCTTGAAGTCGAAGGTGGCGACGGAGGAGTTGAAGACCGGACCGCTGCCCGTGTTCGCGTCGATCTGCTTCGCCCGGGCGCGGTAGACGGGCACGGTCTGCCATGTGCCGCCCGGCGTGCGGGCCTTGACGGTGTAGCTCGCGTTGGTCGGGACGCCGCTCGGTATGGGGTACACCACCAGCTTGTCGGCCGACCCGGGTCCGTCCGCCGCTCTCGCGGTGCCGGCTGCCGCTCCGGTCAGTGAGTACGCGGCGACGGTGGCACCCGCGGCCTGGAGGACGGTGCGCCGGGACAGGCCGGTGCTCTGGGTGTCGTTCATGGCAGCAGTTCCTTCAGTGAGAGGGGAGGAGTGAAAGGGAGGAGGGTCACTTGAGGCCGGTGGTGGACATCCCGGCGACGAAGCCCCGCTGGGCGACGAGGAAGATCAGCAGGATCGGGACGACGTACATCACGGAGGCCGCGGCCTGCAGGTTGGCGACCGGGGTGCCGGCCGAGGTGACGTACGTCGTCATGACGGCGACGGCGAGCGTCGACTTGTCGGTGGACAGGAGGAGTTGGGGCGCGATGTAGTCGCCCCAGGACCAGGTGAAGGCGATCACGAAGCTCGCGGACAGCACCGGCCAGGACTGCGGGAGGAAGATCCGCCAGAAGATGGTGGCGTAGCCGCAGCCGTCGACGATCGCGGCCTCCTCCAGTTCGCGCGGCAGTCCCGCGAAGAACTGCCGGAAGAGGAAGACGAGATACGGGGCGGCGGCCAGCCCCCACAGCACCCAGGGCCAGTAGGTGTCGACCATCCCGAGCTTGGCGAAGATCAGGTAGGTCGGCAGCAGGGTGATGAGCTGGGGCAGCATCATCGACCCGAGCAGGATGCCGAACAGGGTCTTCTTGCCGGGCGCGTCCAGGCGGGCGAAGCCGAAGCCGACCCAGGCCGAGCTGAGGGTGACGAGCGTGGCGTAAATGGTCGCGATGATCAGGGAGTTGCGGGCGTAGCCGAGGAAGTCGATCAGATTGAAGGCGTCCGCGAAGTTGCGCCACTGGAAGTGGTCCGGCAGCCAGTGCACGGGCGAGGCGGCCAGTTCGGCCGGGGACTTCAGGCCGGTGAGGACGAGCCAGCCGACCGGGCCGAGGAACAGGCCGGTGAGCGCGACGAGCACGGTGTAGAGGACGAGGCGGTTCACGCGCAGCCGTACCCGGGGCGCGGAGTCGGTGGTCAGGCTCGTGGCGGTCACTTCTTCGCCTCCGGGTCGACGGTGTAGAACACCACGCCGGACGTGAACTTGAAGATGAGTCCGGTCACGATGAGGATCAGCACGAAGAGCACCCACAGCAGTGCGGAGGCGTAGCCGTAGCGGCCGAGCGCGAAGTACTGCCCGAACACATGCATCATGTAGAGGTAGTTGGACTGCGGCAGCGCGGTGACGCCCGCCGTCGTGCCGTCCGGTGTCAGCAGCAGCGGCATGATGGTCTGCACCGAGGCGATCACACCGGTCACCGTCTGGAAGAGCAGCACCGGCGACAGCAGCGGCACGGTGATGCTGCGGAAGGTCCGCCAGGCGCTCGCGCCGTCGATACGGGCGGCCTCGTGGAGTTCGCGGGGCACGTCCTGGAGCCCGGCCAGCGAGATGATCATGATGTTCCCGGCGGCCCACAACACGCTCATCAGGAGCACGTAACGGGCGTACGGGTCGGCGAGCCAGCCGAGGGCGTCGAAGCCGAACAGGGTCAGGGCGCCGTTGGCGGCACCGGAGTTCTGGTCGAAGAGCGCCTTGAAGGCGAGGCCCGCGCCCACCGGGGGCACCACGGCCGGCAGATAGAGCAGCGTGCGGAACAGTCCGCGCGCCCGGACCGGCCGGTTGACCAGGACGGCGAGGCCGAGCCCCGCGATGATCGACAACGGCACCGAGGTCACCGCGAACAGACCTGTGCGGCCCAGGGAGTCCCAGGTCCGGGAGTCGGTGAGCAGCTCCCCGTAGTTGCCGAGGCCGACGTACTCCCAGTGCGGCGAGATACCGTCGAACGTGGTGAGGCTCAGCCACAGCGCGTACGCCATCGGGACGATGGTCAGCAGCGCGAACCCGATGATCCAGGGGGCGGTGAACAGGTAGAACGCCCGGTGCCTGCGGGCGGTCACGGAGGTCCGCGGGCGTTCCGCGGCCCGCGCCCGGTGCGCGCCGGCGGCCGGGCGGGGCGGATCCGTGACCGAGGAGATCTGGCCGGCCGTCATCCCACTTGCTCCTTACCGCGCTTCAGCTGCTCGTTCATGACCGAGTTGAGGCGCCCCGCCAGGGTGTCGACGGACATCCGGCCGTGCATCGCGGGCGGGGCGACCTGGTTGAAGAGGGCGTAGAGCGAGTCGGCCGTGGCGTAGGGCGTGAAGGCGATCACCGAGAAGTGCCTCAGCTCGGCGTTCTGCACCGCCAACTCCCGTTTCTGGTGGTCCTCTTGGGCCGGCATCAGCGACCGCAGGGACTTCAGGGTGGGGATCCCCCAGCCGCTCGACGCGCGAGACGTGGCCGGCGCCTCGCCGAAGAACCACTCGAAGACCCGCCAGGCGGCGTCCTTGTTGCGCGCCTTCCTCGGCATCCACAGGCCGGTGCCGGCCTGGCAGGGGCTGACCCGCGGGCCGCCCTCGAAGCGCGGCGCGGGAGCCAGGCGGGACACCCGCGCGAGTTTCTTGTCGGCGTTGATCAGACCGCCCAGCCAGTAGCCGTTGCCGGACATGGCCATCCGGCTCGCCTGGTAGGTGGGCCCGTCCCACGCGTTGGGGTCGGGCTGGACGATGCTGGGCCCCACCCGGGTCCGGCCGTACTCGATGTACCAGCCCAGCGCCCTGCGGGCCTCGGGGGTGGTGAAGTCGACGCGGGAGAAGTCGTCGCTGAACAGCCGTCCGCCGGCCGCCGCCGTCAGGCTCGCCAGGAGGTTGGGGGTGAGCACGCCGTTGTAGCTGCCGCCGAAGACGGTCGTCTGGCCGTTCTTCCGCCGGGTGAGCCGCTGGGCGTTCTCCAGCCACTCCTCGTACGTGACCGGCTCGGTCTCCGGCGGACGGCCGACGCCCGCCGCGTCGAAGAGTGCGGTGTTGTACCAGAACATGGAGTCCTGGGAGAAGTCCTTCGCCATGCCGTAGCGCGGGCCCCTGCCCTGGATGCGGCCGTCGTAGCGCCACAGGTCGTTGACCGGGTCCAGGTCGTCCAGCCTGAGGACGGCGCTCCGGGCGAAGTACGGGTCCAGCTCCTCCATGACGTCCCGCGCGGCGAAGTACGGGGCGTCCGTGGCGCCGACACCGCGCACCAGGTCGGGCGGGTTGCCGTTGGTCATCATCCCGATCAGCTTGGTGAGGTCGTACCGCACCGTGACGATCTTGACGCCGATGTCCTTCTGCGCCCGCTTGACGAGTTCCGGGGAGATGTCGTCGGGCTTGACCATCAGCGTGACGGTCTCGCCCGGGCCGCTGACCCCGGTGGACACCTGGAGGGCGCAGCCGCTGAGCGCCGTCGCACCGGCCGCGCCGCCCGCGGAGAGGGCGAGAAAGCGGCGGCGGTTCAGCGAGGCACCGGCATGTGGGCGCATGAACGCACCACCTCCTGCTCTGCACGTTCGGGATGTCGGCCGCGACGTCGGCTGATGGATCACGACCCCGGCCGTAGCAACCGGTTGTCGTGCGTTGGGGCAGAGCTTCTTCCTGTCCGGAAACGGCGTCAAGAGGCTTGACGGGTTTTCGAAAAGACTGTGTAACCTCGGCGTCACGAGCCGGTCGCCCGGTTGAGGCGGGCGGAGAGCGGCCTGATCTGCACAGGAAGCGGCCAGTCGGCTGCGGATTCCGGCCACTGCATTGGGAACCGGTTGCCGAGCCCGACGGCTCCTGTCGGCGATGCCGGCGATACCGGCGACTCCTGCCCGACTTTGACGCCTCCTGTCAGCTCTGGCGACTTCCTGTCAGCTCTGGCGGCTCCTGTCGGAGGCCCGGCCTCCTGTCGGATCTCGTGACTCCTCTCGCCCGACCGCGCCCCAGCCTCCCCGCCCCTCCCCGACCCTCCCCTCTCTCCCCCACTCCTCCCCGCTCCTCCTCGCCGTCCCGTCCCCTCCCCGCCGCTTCTCCATCTCCCCGACGCGTCGGCAAGCCCCAGTAAGCGATTTCACCGGGCCGCCCCCCTCACCCGGCCGGGCAGCCGGTTGGAAGCGCGCCTGCCTCGCCCGTTCTGCCGATTGACCGCCCGTCACCGCCAGATCTACGGTAGAAGACGCTTTCTGAAAATGTTTCCGTCCCGTGCGTCAGGAGAGACATGCCCAGCCCGCAGCCACCCAGGGCCGTCTTCGCGATGGATCCGGTGCACCTCCCCCTGCTCTTCCCCCCGCCGCTCATGACCCGGCTCACCCGCGCGGCGGAGCTCGACCCCGCGCTCGTCGTGCGCGACTTCGCCGATCCCGCCGTGGCGGACGCCCTGGCCCGGGCCGAGGTGCTGATCACCGGCTGGGGCTGCCCCCGCCTCGACGCCGGGGTCCTCGCCACGGCACCCCGGCTGCGGACCGTCCTGCACGCCGCCGGCTCGGTCCGCTCCCTGGTCGGCGAGGCCCTGTGGGAGCGCGGCATCACCGTCTCCAGCGCGGTCACCGGCAACGCCCTGCCGGTGGCGGAGTACACCCTCGGGATGATCCTGCTCGCCGGGAAGGAGACCTTCACCCACCGCGAGCGCTTCCGCGTCACGCACGCCTACCCGCCTCCCGCCGAGACGGCGGCGATCGGCAACGTCGGCCGCCGCGTCGGCGTCATCGGCGCCTCCCGGGTGGGCCGCCGACTCCTGGAGCTGCTGCGGCCGTTCGACTTCACCGTGCTGCTGCACGACCCCTACGTCAGCCCCGCCGAGGCAGCCGCCCTGGGCGCCGAACTGCTGCCGCTGGAGGACCTGCTCCGGCACAGCGACATCGTGAGCCTGCACGCCCCCGACATCCCAGAGACCTACCGCATGCTCGACGCCGGACGGCTCGCCCTCATCCGGGACGGCGGCGTCCTGGTCAACACCTCCCGGGGCGCCCTGATCGACCCCGCCGCGCTCACCGACGAACTGGTCTCCGGCCGGCTGCACGCGATCCTCGACGTCACCGAGCCCGAGCCGCTGCCCGCCGGCTCCCCGCTCTACCGGCTGCCCAACGTCTTCCTCACCCCGCACATCGCCGGCTCGCTCGGCAACGAGCTGGAACGGCTCGGCCGGATCGTCGTCGAGGAACTGGAACGCCTGGCCGCGGGCGCGCCACCGGCCCACGAGGTACGCCACGCGGACCTGGCCCGGGTCGCGTGAGGAGCGTGCCGACCGGACGGGCCACCTCGGGGAAACACCGGGAAACAATGGGATACGGTTTCAGCCCCGACGCGGAACGGACGGCGCCCCGCGGACTCCGGCAGGGCCCATGAGGCGCTCCCCGCACCCCGGTCGTCGGGCGAGTCGGTCGCAACGGTGAAGGAGCCGCAACGGTGAGTCAGCGCAAGGCGCCGGGTGACGCCGGACGGGCCACCATCCGCGACGTGGCGGAGCAGGCGGGTGTCTCGGTGGCGAGCGTGTCGCGCGTCCTGTCCGGCAACTACCCGGTCTCGGAGGAGCTGCGCCGCCGGGTGATGAAGGTGGTCCAGGACCTGGACTACGTCACCAACGCCCACGCCCGCTCCCTCGCCGGCGGCGGTACGCCCACCGTCGCCATCCTCATCAACAACATCACCGGCGCCGCGTTCGCCCATGTCGCCAAGGGGGTCGAGGGCGCCGCCACCCTGCGCGGCTGGCTGTCCCTGGTCGGCACCACCGGCGACGACCCGGAGCGGGAGCTCGCGCTGGTCAACCTGATGCGCCAGCAGGGCGTGGCCGCGGTCGTGCTGCTCGGCGGCGCCTACGACTACGACGAGTACCAGCTGCGCATGGCCCGCTTCGCGCGCTCGCTGGACGCTGCCGGTTCCCACCTGGTCCTGGTGGGCCGGCCGCCGCTGGAGGGCGACGTCCCGGCGACCACGGTCGACTACGACAACGAGGGCGGCGCCTACGCGATGGCCAGCCATCTGCTGTCGGCCGGTCACCGCGAGGTCCTGGTGCTGCCCGGCCACGCCGAACTCACCACCGCGCAGGGCCGGCTGGCGGGTGCCCGGCGGGCCTTCGAGGCGTACGGCGTGCCCTTCGGGCCGGAGATGGTGCGGCACGGCCCCTACGACTACGAGCACGGGTACGAGGCCGTCGAGGAGAGTCTGCGCGACGGGGCGCAGTTCACCGCGGTGCTCGCCGGCACCGACGTGGTCGCCGCGGGCGCGATGCAGGCGCTGCGCGCGGCCGGCCTCAGGGTGCCGGAGGACGTCTCGATCGTCGGCTACGACGACATCCCGCTGGCCTCCCAGCTGACGCCTCAGCTCACCACCGTGCACGTGCCGTACGAGGAGATGGGCCGGGTCGCCCTGCGGGCGGTCGCCGACCGGCGCGAGGGCGACGGGAGCCGCCGCAGGGGCGGCGACGGCGACCACCTGGTGCTGGGCACCCATGTCGTCGTACGGAACTCCGTGCGGCCGCCGGCCCGGCGGGGATGACCCGGCGGCGCGGCAGGATGCAACTCGTTTCGTAAACGTTTTCCCCGGGTGAGGACGGACGGCGAAGACGCGTTCCCGCCTCCCCCGCCGTTGCGGCTCGACGCTTCTCACCACGCCTCCGACCTGCTGGGATATACCCCTGCGGGACGGCGGCCGACGTGCGCCCGGCGCTGGGCCGGCGGACCGACCGGCGTAACAAATTGCCGCGCACCTCTTGCCACTAGCGGGAACACCCGCCTACCGTCCCAGCAACCGCTTACTACAGCTTCCGCTTGGCCGTACCCCCCGCAACCGCGTGCCGATGCTTTCCGGCCGCCGTTCCCGGCCGGCACCGAGCCGCCCACCTCGCTCCCCTCTGTGAGCCCTACTTCCCGAAGGAACACGGTCAGATGAACTTCACCAGCCCCCGGAGAAGGTTCGCCCGCGCCGCCGTAGCGGGACTCGCGCTGACAGGTCTGCTCTCCGCGTGCGGCGGAGGATCGGACGCAGGGGACTCCGACGCGTCGGGTCCGGTCACCCTCCCCTTCTGGGGCTGGGCCAACGGCCAGGAGGCCGTCGTCGAGGCGTTCAACGCCTCCCACAAGGACATCCGGCTGAAGTACACCAAGGTCACCGACCAGCTGACGATGCAGAAGCAGCTGACCAACGCGGTGAAGGCGGGCAACGCGCCCTGTCTGGTGCAGAACACGGCCGAGTACGTCACGAGCTGGGTCTCACAGGGCGCGCTGGCCGACATCACCCCGTACGTCGAGGCGGACCGGGGCAGGTTCAACGCCGGTTCCTGGGCGAGCGCCGAGGTGCAGGGCAAGATGTACGGCGTTCCCACCAGCTCCGCCCCGAACTTCACGATCTACCGCACCGACGTCTTCCAGAAGTACGGCCTCAAGGCCCCGACGACCTGGGACGAGTTCATCGCCGCGGGCAAGGAGCTGAAGAAGCACGGCATCAAGATCACCAACTTCGCCGGTGAGGACCCGAGCACCCTGGAGGTGCTCGCCATGCAGGCGGGCGCCCACTGGTACGCGATCGACGGCGACTCCTGGAAGGTGGACTTCCAGGACGAGGGCACGCTCAAGGCCGCGCAGGTGATCCAGGAGATCATCGACAACGACCTCAACTCCAAGCTGTCCTTCGCCGACTACGCGGCCGTCCAGCGCAACTACGACAACGGCGGGACCGCGACCCGGCAGATCTCCACCTGGCAGATGGCCGGCATGGTGCAGAACTTCACCAAGTCCTTCGGCCAGTGGGCCCTTGCCCCGTGGCCGGCGTTCGCCGGCGAGGCGGCCAAGACCCCGGCGGGCACCAACCTCACCGGCAGCGTGACGCTGGTGACCAAGGACTGCGCGCACCAGGAGCAGGCCGCCGAGGCGGCGTTGTGGATGTCCACCGACGCGGGCGCCGTCAAGACCATGGCGAGCCCGGAGACCGGCAACGGCGTGATGCCGGCGCTGAAGGACAGCGACGCGTACGTGAGTGACGCGGTCTCCGAGAAGCTGCTCGGCGAGAACTACGAGCCGGCCAAGAAGGTCGTCACCGACAGCCTGGGCACGGTGACCGACGACTGGGTCTACGGCCCGAACTGGACCGCGATGTTCACCGAGATGCAGAGCGGCTGGGCGAAGGTCGTCACCAAGGAGGAGAAGGTCACCGACCTGCTGGCGCACATGCAGCAGTGGACGGTCGAGGACCTGAAGTCCCGCGGCATCAGCGTCAAGGGCTGAGGCGCCCGACGATGATCCGCTCCCTGCGCTGGAAGGGCGCCGCCTTCACGGTCCCCTTCCAGCTCGGCTTCCTCTTCCTGTACCTGGTTCCGATCGGTTACGCCGTCCACCAGTCGCTGTTCCGCGTCCAGCAGTCGGGACTCGGTCTCGGCGGCTCGACGGAGGAGTTCGCCGGCCTCGACAACTACCGGCAAGGGCTGACCGACTCGGCGTTCATGGGTTCGGTGCTGCGGGTGGTGCTGTTCGCCTGTGTGCAGATCCCGGTGATGCTGCTCGTCAGCCTGGTGCTGGCGCTGTTCCTGGACGCGCTCACCTCGCGGGCGGCGAGCCGGTTCCGGATCGTGCTGCTGGTGCCGTACATGATCCCCGGGGTGGTCGCCGCCCTGGTCTGGATCAACCTCTACAGCCCCGACGTCGGCCCGCTGACGCCGCTGGGCGAGGTGTTCGGGGCCTCCTGGAACTTCTTCGCGCCCTCGATGGTGTGGCCGTCCATCGGCAACCTGCTGACCTGGCACGGCATCGGCTACAACATGGTGATCATCTACTCCGCGCTCCAGGGCGTGCCCCGTGAGCTGTTCGAGGCGGCGCGGCTGGACGGCGCGTCCGAGCGGCGCGTCGCGCTGAGCATCAAGATCCCGTACGTGCGCGGGGCGTTGGTGCTGACCGGCATGCTGTCGGTCATCCAGATGCTGCAGCTGTTCAACGAGCCGGCGCTGTTCCGGAACGTCACGCCGCAGACCGTCGGCGACAACTTCACCCCGATCATGATCATCTACAACCAGGCGTTCAACGCCGGCAACTACCACTACGCCGCCGCCCTGTCGGTGCTGCTCGCCCTCATCCTCGGCGTCGCCTCCTTCCTGTTCTACCGGCTGACCTCGAAGGAGGCGGACTGATGCTGACGGCCGACAACGGCACGAAACGGGGGTCCTCCCGCCCCGTCACCCGGCTCACCGAGCCGGACCCCGCCTCGCGCGGCCGGGGCGGCCAGCGCTTCCTCCTGGTCGGACTGAGCCTGGCCAGCGTCTACAGCCTGTTCCCGGTGTGGTGGCTGGTCGTCGCCGCGACCAAGGACCGCACGGGGCTCTACCAGACCAACGGCCTGTGGTTCTCGGGCTGGCACCTGTGGGACAACCTGCGTCAGCTGTTCACCTACGAGGACGGCATCTTCCTGCGCTGGACGGCCAACTCGTTCCTGTACGCGGGGGTCGGCTCCCTCGGCGGCACCCTGCTCGCCCTCGCGACGGGCTACGGCCTCGCCCGCTTCCGGTTCCCCGGCCGCAACCTGGTGTTCGCGTGCGTGGTCGGCTCGTTCCTGGTCCCGATCGCCCTGCTCACCCTGCCGCTGTACCTGCTGTTCTCGGAGATCGGCCTGGTCGACACGCCCTGGGCGATGCTGATCCCCTGCCTGGTCAACCCGTTCAGCGTGTACCTCGCCAAGGTGTACACCGAGGCCACGATCCCCTTCGAACTGCTGGAGGCGGCCCGCATCGACGGCGCCGGCGAGCTGCGGATCTTCTTCTCCATCGTGCTGCGGATGATGACGACCGGCGGCGCGACGGTGTTCCTGCTCGCCTTCGTGAACACCTGGAACGCCTTCTTCCTGCCGCTGACCGTGCTGCGCGGCGAGGAGAACTGGACCCTCAACCTGGGCCTGTACAACTGGTCCGGCAAGCGCCTGGAGTCCGGCGTCGACCTGACCAGCCTGGTGCTGACCGGCGCGCTGCTGTCCATCGTGCCGATGGCGGTCATGATGGTCGCGATGCGCCGCTACTGGCGGACGGGCGTGACGCTGGGAGCCCTCAAGTGACCTCGATCCCCGGAGCCTTGACGTGACGCTGCTGCACAACCCCGTCATCCGGGGCTTCGCCCCCGACCCGTCCCTGGTCCGCGTCGGCGACTGGTACTACGTGGCGACGAGTTCCTTCGAGTGGTTCCCGACGATCCCCCTCCACCGCTCCCGGGACCTGGCCCACTGGGAGTACGCGGGCCACGTCCGGGGCGCGGTCCCCGGCGGCTCGCTGGCGGGTGTCCCCGACTCGGGCGGTGTCTGGGCTCCGTCGCTGAGCTGGGACGGGGAGCGTTTCTGGGTGGTCTACTCGATCGTCCGCTCGGTCGGCACGCCGTACTTCGACACGGACACCTACGTGAGTACGGCCACGCACGTGGACGGGGAGTGGGCGGCGCCGCGCCGGGTGGCGAGCCACGGCTTCGACCCCGCGCTCTTCCACGAGGACGGCCGGCTGTGGCTGCTGAACCTCCAGAACGACCACCGGCCCGGCGGCCGTCGCTTCGCCGGGATCGTCCTGACCGAACTGGACCGCGACACGCTGAGCCCGGTCGGCCCCACCCACCTGCTGCTCCAGCACGAACGGCTCGTCGAGGGGCCGAAGCTGCTGCGGCGCGACGGCTGGTACCACCTGGTCCTGGCAGAGGGCGGCACCGGCTTCGAGCACGGCGTCCTGGTGGCGCGCGGCCGTGACCTCACCGGACCGTACGAGCTCGACGACCGCCCGCTGCTGACATCCCGGGACGATCCGTCGCTGCCGTTGCAGAAGGCGGGGCACGGCGAGCTGGTGCAGACGCCGGACGGGGACTGGGTGGTGAGTCATCTCGTGGCCCGCCCGCTGCCGACGCCCGACGGGCCGCGCTGCCCGCTCGGCCGCGAGACGGCGATCCAGCCGGTGACCTGGGACGCGGAGGGCTGGCCCCGGCTGCGGCACGGGGGGTGGCATCCCGCGGTCGAGGCCGACGTACCGACGCGTGCGCACCCCCTGGCACAACGCGCCGACGGCGCGGACCCGTTGGGCTGGCCCTGGAGCACGCTGCGCGCCGGCCCCGACCCGTCCTGGGCGGACGCCACCACCCGTCCCGGCCGGATCCGGCTGCGTGGGCGGCACGGACCCGAGTCGCGGTGGGCGCACAGCCTGCTCGCCCAGCGGATCACCGAGCACCGGGCCGAGGCCGAGGTCACCGTCGAGGCCCGGCCGCGGACGTTCACGCAGGCCGCCGGGCTGGTGCTCTGGTACCACACCCAGGCGTATCTCGCCCTCGACCTGACCTGGGCGGAGCCCGAGGGCGAGGGGCAGCACGGGCAGCAGTGGCGGGACGGCGGCCGCAGCGTGCTCCGCCTGGTGGAACGCGACGGGGACGCCACCCGGCAGGCGGCGGTGATCGACGTCGACGCGGACGGGCCGCTCACCCTGGGGGTGACGGTCGAGGCCGCGGAGGCGCGGTTCTGGTACGTCCGCGACGGGGAGCGCGCCTGCGCGGGACCGCCGCTGGACTTCACCAAGCTCTCCGACGACCACGGGTCCACGCTGCGCTTCACCGGGTCGATGGCGGGCATCCATGCCGTGGACCTGGTCGACGCGGCGTTCACGGCCGACTTCACCGGCTTCCGGCTCACCTGCTGGTAGCCGTCGCCGCGTTCGGGCTTTCGAAAGTCCAGGACCATCAAGACCTGCGAAGTCCGGCCCCTTCCCGACTGTGTGTGGCGAACCTAGGGTAGGAAGCGCTTACTGTTTTCGCGCTGGTCGAAACTTTTCATGGCCCTCGGGCGGGGTCGGAGAGGTGGTTCCCGATGGTCCGCACGGGGAGTGCGAGCGTGGCGGCCGGGCCGACCCTGGCGGTCGTGGCCCGCGAGGCCGGCGTGTCCGTGCCGACCGCCTCCAAGGTGGTCAACGGCCGCGAGGACGTGGCCCCCGAGACCCGTCGCCGGGTCACCGAGGCCCTGGACCGGCTCGGTTACGTCCGCAGACCGCGCTTCGACGCGGCGAAGTCCTCGGGCCTGGTGGATCTGGTCGTGCACGCGCTGGACAGTTCCTGGTCGGGGGCTGTGCTGCACGGGGTGGAGGCGGCGGCTCACGACGCGGGCCTGGAGGTGGTGGTGTCGGCCGGTCTGACCCGCACCCGCAGCAGCCGTCCTGAGCGCGGCTGGCTGGACAAGCTCATCGCCCGCGGCTCGTCGGGCGTGCTGTTCAACCTGGCCGAGCTGACCGAGTCGCAGTACGCCTGGCTGGACCAGCACCGGATCCCGTACGTGCTGATCGACCCGGTGCTGGAGCCTCCGGCGGGCGTGGTGTCGGTGGGCGCGGCGAACTGGCAGGGCGGGGTGACGGCGACCGAGCATCTGCTGGGGCTGGGTCATGAGCGGATCGCGGTGATCGCGGGCCACCAGCGCACGATGTGCAGCAGTGCGCGGATCGCCGGCTACCGCTCGGCGCTCGCCTCCGCCGGGGTCCGGCACCGCCCCGAGTACGTCCGCCACGCCGGCTTCGACGAGGGCCTCGCCCGCCGCCGGATGCTGGAACTCCTCGACCTGCCCGAACCGCCCTCGGCCGTCTTCGTCTGCTCGGACCGGATGGCGCTGGGCGTCTACGAGGCCCTGTCCGAGCGGGGGCTGCGGGTGCCGGACGACCTCAGCGTCGTCGGCTTCGACGACCTCCCCGAGGCACGCTGGCTCAGCCCGGCCCTGACCACGGTCCGTCAGCCACTGTCGGAGATGGCGGCCACGGCCCTGCGGCTGCTCCTGCGGATCATGGACGGGGACCGCCCGGAGAGCACCCGTACAGAACTGTCCACGCGGTTGGTGGTGCGGGCGAGTACGGCGCGGGTGAGTGGGGCGCCGGTGGACGGGGCGGGGACGGCTGCCGCGGGGGCGGGTGGCTGAGAGGGCGGGTGGCTGAGAGGGCGGGTGGCTGAGAGGGCGGGGCGGGGGCGCGGAGCGGGGTGGAGCGGGCTGCACCCCCGGCTCGGGAGTGTGCTCTCTCGTGGCGGCGGGCGGACGACGGGATGGTGGGCCTCGGAAGGTCACCCGCTCCCGGCCGAAGGAAAGCCCCATGCAGTGGGGCAGAGGCAACAGGGGCAGCGGGCCTGACGGACACGAGGCGATGCCCTGCGCGAATCGCCTGGCCCCGGGCCCTACTGCGCGAGCCCCGTCGCCCAGTCGATCCCTCCCCGCAGGTGGGCGCGGAAGGCGGGGTCCTCGTAGGCCTCGCAGGCGTGGCCGAGGGCGGTGTAGAAGACGCGGCCCCGGCCGTGTTCGCGGCACCATGCCAGGGGGTGGTCGGCGCCCATGCCTCCCCCGTCGTAGGACGACTCGTCCGCGCGGGCCAGCACCCGTACCCGGGCACGGGGGTTGGTGTGGAAGTCGTACCACTCGTCGGTGAACTCCCATACGGCGGGCAGGTGCCGGGTGGCGGGGTGGGCGCGGTCCTCGACGATCACCTTGCCCGGCTGGTACGCGGGGTGCCGGGCGAAACAGGCGCCCAGCAGCTGCTCGTAGTACGGCCAGCCGTACTCCGTACAGGCCGCCGCGTGCACCCCGACGAAACCGCCGCCCGCCTCCACGTACGCCGCCAGCCGCTCACGGCCGGGCGGCGTGAGCACCTCGCCGCTGGTCGAGAGGAAGACCACCGCCGCGTAACCGTCCAGGGGCGCTTCCAGGGCCGCCGGGTCCTCCGTCGCGTCCACCTCGTGGGCGCCGAGTGTGCGGACGGCGGTGATCGCGGCCGGGATGGAGTCGTGCCGGTAGTCGGTGGTGCGGGTGAAGACGAGGAGTCGAGGGGCCATGGCGTCCGACCGTTTCTGGAGACTGAGCGGGAGTGAGTCCTGTTGCCAGGTCTCATACTCAGCCGAATGCCCCGAACGGCGCTGGGCGTTCTGGCCAGACGGGCACCTCACCGTGTGCCGCTCCTCCGCCCGGGAGCGCTGTCCGATTCCTTCAAGACCACCGGCCGCCGGCCTGTCTACGGTGGCCGCATGAGTCCACGATTCGATGCCATCGGCCTGGTGGCCTCCGACATGGCCGCCTCCGTCGCCTTCTACCGCCGTCTCGGCCTCGCCTTCCCCGAGGGCTGCGAGAACGAGCCGCACGCCGAGGCCGCACTGCCCGGCGGACTGCGGCTGCTGCTGGACACGGAGGAGACCGTGCGGTCCTTCCATCCCGGCTGGCAGCCGCCGTCCGGCGGCGGACGCCACTCGCTCGCGCTGCGGTGCGACAGCCCCTCGGAGGTCGACTCCGTGTACGGGGATCTGGTCGGCGCCGGTTACCGCGGTGAGCTGGAGCCGTGGGACGCGGTGTGGGGTCAGCGGTACGCGGTGGTGCTGGACCCGGACGGCAACGGCGTCGACCTGTTCGCGCCGCTACCGGCCACGGGCCAGTAGCGCCCTCAGCGGCATCCCCGCCAACTCCCGGACGTCCCGCGCGAGATGGGCCTGGTCCGCGAACCCGGCGCGGGCCGCCGTCTCCGCGAAGGGGACGCCGGCGCGGGCCAGCGCGAGTGCCCGCCGCAGTCGGAGCACCCGGGCCAGCGCCTTGGGTCCGTAGCCGAAGGCGGCCAGGGAACGGCGGTGCAGCCGGCGGGCGCCGATGCCGAGTTCGTCGGCGGTCGCGGCGACCGGGCGGCCCGCGTCGAGGGCGGTGACAAGCCGTCGCAGGAGCGGGTCGGGGGGTCCCGCGGCCAAGGCCCGGCGCAGCGCCACCTCCTCCAGTCCGCTCGCCGGGTCGGCGGCGGCGTCCACCCGCGCGGTCAGCCGCCGCACCTCCCGGGACGGCCACAGGTCGGCCAGGTCCACGCGCCGGTCGCGCAGCTCGTGCGCGGGCACCCCGAGGAGGGCGGGCGCGGTGCCGGGGTAGAAGCGGACGCCCGCCCAGCTGCCCGGCCGGCCCTCGATGACGTACGCGCGTGTGTCGGGTCCGGCGACCGTCAGCCGCCCCTCGTTCCACAACAGGTCCATGCAGCCGTCGGGCAGGACGGGTGCGGCGGTCTCGGACGGGGTGTTGGTCCACACCACCGCCCCGGTCAGCCGGGACGCCCGCTCCGCGTACACGTACGCCAGGCTACTCGGAGCGGAGCCCGTGGAACCCGTGGGGCCCGTGGAGCCAGCCCCTACGCCGGTCGCGTCCGGTGCTCCTGCGGGCTCACGCCGTACACCCGCTTGAACGCGCTGGACAGGGCGAACGCGCTGCCGTAGCCGACCTGTCGGGCGATCGCGTCGAGGGTGTCCTCGCTGTCACGGAGGCGGTCGGCGGCGAGGGCGAGGCGCCAGCCGGTGAGGTAGGTCATCGGGGGCTCGCCGACGAGGCCGGTGAAGCGGCGAGCGAGCGCGGCGCGGGACACGCCGGCCTTGGCGGCGAGCGAGGCCACCGTCCAGGGGTGCGCGGGGTCCTCCTGGAGCAGGCGCAGCACCCGGCCGACGACGGGGTCGGCGAGCGCCGCGTACCAGGCGGGCGGTGCCGCCTCCGGGCGGGCGAACCACGCCCGGAGCACGGCGATGACCGTCAGGTCGAGGAGGCGGTCCAGGACGACCTCCTGGCCGGGCTCGTCCCGCACCACCTCGTCCATGAGGACGGGCGTGAGCGCGCACCGCCACCTGTCGGAGGTCAGGGAGAGCAGCGGCGGCAGCGCGTCCAGCAGACGTCCGCTGATCTCGCCCCGCACCAGGTACGTCCCGATCAGCATCACCGTGGAGCCGTCGGCCCGGTCGCCCCAGCCGCGCACGCCGATGTCCATGGAGCCGTTGAGGGGCCTGCCGTCGGGGTAGCGGCACTCGGCGCCCGGCAGGATCAGCGCCTGGGGCGCGGTGCCGGGGTCGTCGGCGCAGGTGTACGGGCCGGGGCCGCGCGCGATGGCGAGCTCGCCCTCCCGCAGCCGTATCCGCTCCCCCGTGTCCGGCACGATCCAGGCGTCGCCGCGGACCATCAGCATCACCGTGAGCGGGGCGCGGTCCTCGACGCGCACGGCCCACGGCGGGTCGAAACACGCGCGGATCATGAAGGCGCCCCGGGCGCGGGGCCCCTCCAGGAGGCCGGTCAGGGGGTCCCCCCGGGTGAACGCGTCCGAGCGTGGGGCGGGGGTCATGACGTCAGCGTAGACGCCCGCGCAGGGGAATGAGCGGTTCAGCGATGGGCTGTCGGAGCGCGCGGCCGTTGACTGGAGGCATGGCGGACAACACAGCGAACGCGGTACACACATGGACGACGACGGTGGTGGTGACGGGCGCCTCCGGGCGTACCGGCAGCCGCGTGGCCCGCTCCGCGCGGGCGGCGGGACACACGGTACGGCCCGCCTCCCGCGCCCAGGGCTTCGACTGGGCGGACCCGACGACCTGGGCCGGGACCCTGCGCGGCGCCGACGCGGCGTACCTCGTGCACCCGTCCGACATCGGCTCCCCCGCGGCGGCCGAGGGGATCGGGGCGCTCGCCCGGGAGGCGGTGGGGCTCGGGGTACGGCGGCTGGTGCTGCTGTCGGCGCGCGGGGAGACCCAGGCCCGGCCGGCGGAGGAGGCGCTGAAGTCGTCCGGGGCCGACTGGACGGTCGTACGGGCGTCCTGGTTCGCGCAGAACTTCAGCGAGGGACCGCTGGTGGAGGGGGTGCGCCACGGGGAGCTGGTGTTCCCGGCCGGGGAGGTGAGGGAACCGTTCGTGGACGTGCGGGACATCGCGGACGTGGTGGCGGCGGTGCTGGGGAAGGGCGGCCGCGGCTGCGTGGGGCGGACGGTGGAGCTGACCGGGCCTCGGCTGCTGTCCTGGCGCCAGGCGGTCGCGGAGATCTCCTCGGTGACCGGTACGGAGATCGCGTACACGCCGGTGCCGGCGCGGGCGTACGGGGAGACGCTGGCCGGGTTCGGGGTGGAGCCGCGGGACGTGGAACTGCTGGTGGAGGTCTTCGAGGAGCTGATGGACGGGCGCAACGCGCGGGTGACCGGCGAGGTCCGCCAGGTGCTCGGGCGCGAGGCGCGGGACTTCTCGGACTTCGTGCGGGACGCCGCGGCGGCGGGGGCGTGGAAGCCGTAGCGGCGGCGTGGGGTGCGTGCGGGAAGGTCTCCCGCCGGCCGCGGGTCCGCCGGGGCGGGTGGCGCCCCGGCACGGCGGAGCCGCCGCACGGGGTACGGCCCCGCGCTGCGTCGCGTGCGCTTTCAGGAATCGTCGGGCTTGTGCGGGGGGTGGGTGCTCTTCACATGGGTGCGCAGGCGGGACGTGACGTCTTCCGGGGGGAGGAACCGGGACCAGCGTTCCGGGAATTCGGAGGGCATGTCCGGGTCGTCGGGGTCGCTCTCGCGGGCCGCGGCGGCGCGGGCCACGTACTCGGCGACCTGGGCTTCGCGCAGGCGCTCGTTGGCGGCGCGGGCCGCGGCCGTGGCGGCGGCCGGCCAGACGCGGTCGATGGCGGCGTTGACGGCGGCTCCGACGAGGACGGCGAACGCGGACACACCGATCCACAGCAGTACGGCGACGGGCGCGGCGAGCGAACCGTAGATGGTGGGGCCCTCGACGGTGTTGGTGAGGTAGATGCGCAGCAGGAAGCTGCCGAGCACCCACATGCCGAGGGCGACCAGGGCGCCGGGCACGTCCTCGATCCACGGGGAGCGCACGGGGACGGACACGTGGTAGAGCGTCGTCAGGAAGACGATGGACAGGACGATGACGACGGGCCAGTAGAGCACCTGGACGACCGTCGTCGACCAGGACACGACGTTCACCACGGCGTCCGGTCCGGCCACCATCAGCGGCAGCACGACCGAGCCGATCAACAGGGCCACGACGAACAGGGCGAAGGCGAGCAGCCGGGTCTTGACGATGCCGCGGACGCCGTCGAGGCCGTACATCACGGTGATGGTGTCGATGAAGACGTTCACCGCGCGGGAGCCGGACCACAGGGCGAACAGGAAGCCGATGGAGATGATGTCGGGCCGGCCGCCCTTCGTCACGTCGTGCAGGATCGGCTGGGCGATCTGGGTCACGCCCTTGTCGGACAGGACCGTGCGGGAGGCCACCAGAAGGTTGTTCTCCAGGCTCTGGATGGTGTCGGCGCCGGTCCAGTCGTCGACGTAGCCGAGCAGTCCGATCATGCTCAGCAGCAGCGGCGGCACGGACAGCAGCGTGAAGAACGCCGCCTCGGCCGCGAGGCCGAGGATCCGGTACTCCATGCAGGAGTTGGTGGTGTCCTTGATCAGCAGCCAGGCGGTCCTGCGCTTCGAGACGTTCCGGTAGAGGGCACGCGCCCGGTGGAGCCGACCGGAGGGCCGCTGCGGGATTTCACTTGCTGGCTGCACGACCTAACGGTATCCGTCCTGCGGCCCCCCACTCACCCCGCGGTACGCCGGTCTGCCAGGGTGTCCGCCCCGCCGCACCCCGACTGCCCGGATGCCCGGATGCCCGGATGCCGGGATGCCGGGATGCCGGGATGCCGGGGAGAATGTGGCCGTGTCCGTCTCGCCGACGTGGCGGCCGGTGTCGTACCTGCCCCGCGCCGTTCGGGGCACCCGGCTGAGCAGGAGTCCTGGCAACAGGACTCACTCCCGCTCAGTCTTGAGGAACGGTAGGTTTCGCAGCATGGCAGGCAGCACCCACACCGTGTCCAACCAGCCCCCGCCGCTGACCGGCTACGACGTCTTCAGCACCGACCGCGCCCTGACGGCGGCGGTGGAGCGGCATGTCTCCCCCGATCTGCTCGACGAGGTCCGCGGGGAACTGGCGGCGCTCGGGCGGGCCGCCGGTTCGGCGCAGTTGCAGGAGTGGGGGGCGCAGGCGAACGAGAACCCGCCGGTGCTGCGCACCCACGACCGCTACGGTCACCGTCTCGACGAGGTCGACTTCCACCCCGCCTGGCACCGCCTGCTCGGCAAGGGCGTCGCGGCGGGCCTCACCGCGGCCTGGGCGCGGCCGGGCGGGCATGTGCGGCGCGCCGCCGCGTTCCAGGTGTGGACGCAGGTCGACGCCGGCAATCTCTGTCCGCTGTCGATGACCCACGCCGCGGTACCCGCCCTGCGCACGGACCCCTCGCTCGCGGCGGAGTGGGAACCGCGGCTGACGTCCATGGTCTACGACCGCGAACTGCGGCCCGCCCGCCTCAAGGCCGGGGCCCTGTTCGGCATGGGCATGACGGAGAAGCAGGGCGGCAGTGACGTACGCGCGAACGCCACGGCCGCGACCCCCCTCGCCGAGGACGGGGCGTACGGACTGACCGGGCACAAGTGGTTCTGCTCGGCGCCGATGTCGGACGGGTTCCTGGTGCTCGCGCAGGCACCGGAGGGGCTGACGTGCTTCCTGGTGCCACGGGTGCTGGAGGACGGCACCCGCAACGTCTTCCTGATCCAGCGGCTCAAGGACAAGCTGGGCAACCGGTCGAACGCCTCCGCCGAGGTCGAGTTCGACGGGACCTGGGCGCGCCGGGTCGGCGAGGAGGGGCGCGGGGTGCGGACCATCATCGAGATGGTCGCGGCGACCCGGCTGGACTGCGTGCTCGGCTCGGCGGGCCTGATGCGGCAGGCCGTCGCCCAGGCGGTCCACCACTGCACGTACCGCGAGGCGTTCGGCGGCACGCTCGCCGGCAAGCCGCTGATGCGCAACGTGCTGGCGGACCTCGCACTGGAGTCCGAGGCGGCGACCGCCCTCGCGCTGCGGCTCGCGGCGGCCTGCGACGACGGCGGTGAACTGGAGCGCGCGCTGCTGCGGATCGCGGTGCCGGCCGCCAAGTACTGGGTGACCAAGCGGTGTACGCCGGTGGCGGTCGAGGCCGCCGAGTGCCTGGGCGGCAACGGGTACGTCGAGGAGTCGGGCATGCCCCGCCTGGTGCGCGAGTCGCCGCTGAACTCGGTCTGGGAGGGGGCGGGCAACGTCCAGGCGCTGGACGTGGTGCGGGTGTTGCAGCGGGAGCCGCAGGCCCTGAACGCCTACCTCGTGGAGGTCGGCACGGCCCGCGGCGCCGACCACCGGCTGGACGCCGCGGTCAAGGACCTGCTGACCGATCTCGGCGACCTGGAGGGCGTCGAGGGGCGGGCGAGGCGGCTGGCCGAGCGGCTCGCGCTGGTGCTCCAGGGCTCGCTGCTGGTGCGGTACGCGCCCCCGGAGGTCGCCGACGCGTTCTGCGCGGCCCGTCTGGGCGGCGACGCGGGCGCGGCCTTCGGCACCCTGCCGAGCACCCTGGACCTGGCGTCGGTGGTGGAACGGGCGCGGCCGCTGGCCTGATCACGTCCGTGCGGGGGTGGTGCTGCGCCGACACGGCACCACCCCCGCCACTGGCCCGTTGAGGCCGGTGACGCCGCTCGGGGCGACGCCGCTCAAGTTTCAGCCACCACAGGGCCCTTCACCAGGGTTGCAAAGGGTTGCAACTTGGTGGTGTGCGGGTGGACTGGGTTCCTCCGCCTCGGGCAGACGGCACTATGAGACGGACAGTCAAGACAGTCTTCGGGCGTGACCGGGCGGCCGTACGGGTGCCCGGTCCACAGCGCCTCTCAGGAGGGTTCCGTGGCACGTACCGCCAGGTACGCCGGACCGTATGCGCGCAGCATGCCGCGCCCGGTGATCGAGGCGTCCTGGGAGCGCGTGGGCCGCGCCGGGATCGATCCCGATCACGACTTCCGGACCGGGCTGCTGCCCCGCGGGGAGGTGCAGCGGCGGCGGGAGACCTCCCCGCTGCGGCATGTGCTGCCGGTGCTGCGGGAGGGGCTGGTGTCGGTGGCGGACGCCTCCCGGCACATCGTGCTGATCGCGGACGGCGAGGGCCGGGCCCTGTGGCGTGAGGGCAGCGCCCCCGTGCTGCGCCGGGCCGACGAGTCCGGCATGGAGGTCGGCTCCGACTGGCGGGAGGAGGTCGTCGGCACGAACGGCCTGGGCACGCCGGCGGTGGTGCGCCGTCCGGTACAGGTCGTCGCCGCCGAGCACCTGGTCCGCTCCCTGGCCACCTGGACCTGCGCCGGCGCTCCGATCACCGATCCGCGGGACGGCCGGCTGATCGGCGTGGTCGACGTGAGCGGCCCGCTGGAGACGATGCACCCGGCCACACTCGCCTGGGTCGACTCGGTGGCCAAGCTCGCCGAGGCGCGGCTGCGGGAGCTGCACCAGCATTCGCTGGAGCGGCTGCGCGCGGTGGCCGCGCCGGTGCTGGCCGGGCTCGGCGGGCGGGCCGTGGTGGTGGACCGGGACGGCTGGACGGCCGCGGTGACCGGGATGCCGTACACGAACCGGGTGCCGCTGCCCGAGTCGCCGTCGCCGGGTGTGCGGTGGCTGCCGTCGCTCGGGCTGTGCGCGCTGGAGCCGCTGACGGGCGGCTGGCTGGTGCGCGTCACCGAGGAGGCGGTGCCGGGCGGCAGCACCCGGATCGTGCTGGATCTGGCGCAGCCGCGCCGCTGGTCGGTGACCGTGTCGGGCTGCACGGGCTCGTGGAGTCACGAACTGAGTCCCCGGCACGCCGAGTTGCTGTACCTGCTGGCCCGGCACCGGGCGGGCCGCAGCGCGGCGGGCCTGGCAGAGGAGGTGTTCGGGGATCCTGCCCGCACGGTGACGGTGCGGGCCGAGATGTCGCGGGTGCGGCGCTATCTCGGGGGGCTGCTGGAGCACCGGCCGTACCGTTTCGGCGAGGAGGCGGAGATCGAGGTGTTCCTCCCGGCCGACGCGCGCGACCTGTTGCCGCACTCGACCGCTCCGACGGTGCTCGCCGCGCGCTCGTCCGCGGAGCCGGGGCGAGAGGCCTGATCGAGCCGATCTGGTCCGCGGGGACAACCCGGGCGACCCAGAAGTGCATCTTCCGCATAATTGCACGGTCTTCGTCCCGGGCGGCCCCCAACTGCCGTAGCATCCCTCTACGGGCCACCACCCCACCTGCTCCTTGGTCAACGTACGGATCACCAGGCGCAGTTGGCCCGCCTCGGGAGGACGCATGAAACAGCGCGGCAGACACCGCCGGCAAAAGCGGGGCAGGGCGCTGCGCGCCTTCCTGGCCGGCACCGCCCTCGCACTGACCGGCGCGGCCACCATGATCAGCGCCTCGCAGGCCACGGCCGACCTGGATCCGGGAGCGCTGAAGCCCCTCTCCTCCGCCGACGGCACCACCGCGCTGCGGCTGCGGCACGACCAGGTCCCCGAACGCACGCTCGACCGGCTCGCCGCCTCGATGGGCCGGCCCGTCGGCGTCGGCGCCGTTCTCGACGGCGCCGACCGCGGCCTGCGCGACGCGGACTCCTGTACGGGCGCCGAGCGCACGGCGCTGCCCGTGGAACCGGCCGCCACCCGCGCCTACTGCTGGGACACCGCCGACACCCGCTCCTGGCAGCCCGGCGCGGTCACCACCTCCGGGGACGCCGACGACGACGGCGTCTGGGGCCACGACCGCGTGATCCTCTCCGGCTGGACCCAGGACGGCGGCGCGGACGGCCGGGACCTGGCCCGGGTCGCCTTCGTCGACGCCAACGACCTGGGCCGCCCCAGGTACACATGGGTGCTGCTGGCCGTACCGGTCGAGGGCGGCCGGGACTACCGGCCGCTCGCCTCGCGGCTGTCCGGCATGGTCTGGTACCAGGACAAGCTGCTGGTCACCGCCGACGAGCAGGGCCAGGACGCCCTCTACGTGTACGACATGAACCGCGTCCAGCGCACCACGGTGGCCGCGGAGGGTGTCGGGCGGGTGCCCGGCGGCTGGTCGGCGCACGGCTCCCGCTTCGTGATGCCCGCCGTCGCCTCCTACCGGCTGGCCGGCGCGGACGCCGCCGCCCGCCCGCAGGGCATCTCCCTGGACCGCACCACGGCACCCGACAGCCTGGTGGCGAGCGAGCGGCCCGCCTTCGGCAGCGAGCGGCCCGCCCGCCTGTGGCGCTACGCCTTCAGTACGGACAAGGACACGGACCGGGCCGGCCTGCTGGCCACCGACGCGGCCGGGCGCGCGATGCCCACCGAGGCGTACGAGACCGGCGCGGCCGACATCGGGGGCGTACTGTCGCACCGCTCCGACTGGTACGTGGCCCGCGCCTCCGGCAGCGACGACGAGCACGGCTCGCTGTGGCAGCAGACCACGGACGGCGCGCGTGCCACCCGCTGCGGATCCGAGGGACGGCTGGACTGCTGGAGCCCGCAGACGCCGTCCCTGTCCTACTGGGCGGAGAGCGGCGAGGTCTGGGCCCAGTCGGGGCAGGTGCTGTACGCGCTGCCGCTGGCGTCGATCGACCGGGCGCTGGGGTAGCCGGGCGGCTCGCCGGGTCCGGCCGGGCGGCGATCGACAGATCGACCGGGCTCGTGATTCCCTGGCCGCCATGACCAACACCCCCGTGACCACCTGGTCCCTGGAGCAGACCGCGCCGACCGACCTCCTGCCGGCCGCCGCGCCGGAGGGGGACGTGCGGATCGTCCGCTCCGGCGTCCCCTCCCCCGAGTTCAGCCGCTTCCTGTACGCGTCCGTCGGCGGAGACATCCGCTGGGTCGACCGGCTGAGCTGGACGTACGCGCGGTGGCAGGAGCACCTGGAGCGGCCGGGCGTGGAGACGTGGGTGGCGTACGAGCGGGGGACGCCCGCGGGGTACGTGGAGCTGGAGCCGCAGGACGAGGGCGTCGTGGAGATCGTCTACTTCGGGCTGGTCCCGGCCTTCCGCGGGCGGCGGATCGGCGGGCACCTGCTGTCGTACGGTGCCGCCCGCGCCTGGGATCTCGCGGACCGCTGGCCCGACCTGCCGCAGACCAAGCGGGTGTGGCTGCACACATGCAGCCTGGACGGCGAGCACGCGATGGACAACTACCTGCGCCGGGGCTTCCAGCTCTTCGACACCTCGGTCGAGGAGAAGCCGCAGGTGACCGCGCCGGGCCCGTGGCCGGGCGCCTACCCGTTCTGACCTGCGGCGACAAGACCCCGCGCCGGTCATGTGACCGACACCACCCCTGTCTCACCATGCGGGACAAGGTTGTCCGCATGACGGACAAAGCTGGACTGTGTCCAGATCGCCGTGCCACGCTTCCGTCATGCCTGGAACTGGAATTGCCTTGGTGAGTCGGCGCCACGTCGACCTCGGCCGCATGTCCAGCGCCATCTGTCCGGCGAGCTGACGAGCCCCGGCGTCGCCCGACATCCCCACGCCTGTCTCGTTCCCGCGCAATGCCGCGCATGTCCACCCATGCGCCCGTATGCGCAGGTCGGAGCCTCACGCCCGGCGCCCGACCACCACGCCGCATCCACGGCGCCCCGCGCCGACCCCTTCCCCTCGCTGTCCCGAAGGACGTATCAACCATGGCCGCCACCCCGCAGAAGCCCGCCGCCGCGACTCCCCGCCGCAAGGTGAGCCGTCACCGCGGTGAGGGTCAGTGGGCCGCGGGGCACCACACCCCGCTCAACGGCAACGAGCAGTTCAAGAAGGACGACGACGGTCTCAATGTGCGGACACGCATTGAGACGATCTACTCCAAGCGCGGCTTCGACTCGATCGACCCGAACGATCTGCGCGGCCGGATGCGCTGGTGGGGTCTGTACACCCAGCGCAAGCCCGGGATCGACGGCGGCAAGACCGCGATCCTGGAGCCGGAGGAGCTGGACGACGAGTACTTCATGCTGCGCGTCCGGATCGACGGCGGCCGGCTCACCACCGAGCAGCTGCGGGTGATCGGCGAGGTCTCGCAGGAGTTCGCGCGCGGCACCGCCGACATCACCGACCGGCAGAACGTGCAGTACCACTGGATCCGCATCGAGGACGTGCCGGAGATCTGGAACCGCCTGGAGGCGGTCGGCCTGTCCACCACCGAGGCCTGCGGTGACACCCCCCGCGTGGTCCTCGGCTCGCCGGTCGCCGGGATCGCCGAGGACGAGATCATCGACGGCACCCCGGCCATCGAGGAGATCCACCGCCGGATCGTCGGCAACCCGGCCTTCTCCAACCTGCCCCGCAAGTTCAAGACCGCGGTCTCCGGCTCGCCGCTGCTGGACGTGGCGCACGAGATCAACGACGTCGCCTTCGTCGGCGTGCACCACCCCGAGCACGGACCCGGTTTCGACGTGTGGGTCGGCGGCGGCCTGTCCACCAACCCGAAGATCGGCGTGCGGCTCGGCGCCTGGGTCCCGCTGGACGAGGTCGCCGACGTCCACGAGGGCGTCATCTCGATCTTCCGCGACTACGGCTACCGGCGGCTGCGCACCCGCGCCCGCCTGAAGTTCCTGGTCGCCGACTGGGGCCCGGAGAAGTTCCGCCAGGTCCTGGAGGACGAGTACCTCAAGCGCAAGCTGACCGACGGCCCGGCGCCCGCGCAGCCGGTGGAGCGCTGGCGGGACCACGTCGGCGTGCACCGGCAGAAGGACGGCCGCTTCTACGTCGGGTTCGCCCCGCGCGTCGGCCGGGTGGACGGCGCCACGCTCACGAAGATCGCGGAGCTCGCCGAGGCACACGGCTCGGGCCGGGTCCGTACCACCGTCGAGCAGAAGATGATCATTCTCGATGTCGAGGAGCCGCAGGTCGAGGCGCTGGTCGAGGCGCTCCAGGCGCTGGACCTGACCGCCAAGCCCTCCCCGTTCCGGCGCGGCACCATGGCCTGCACCGGTATCGAGTACTGCAAGCTCGCCATCGTCGAGACCAAGGCGCGCGGCTCCCAGCTCATCGACGAACTGGAGCGCCGCATCCCGGAGTTCGACGAGCCGATCACCATCAACATCAACGGCTGCCCGAACGCCTGCGCGCGTATCCAGGTGGCGGACATCGGTCTCAAGGGCCAGCTGGTCCTCGACGGCCAGGGCCGGCAGGTCGAGGGCTTCCAGGTGCACCTGGGCGGCGCGCTCGGTCTGGAGGCGGGCTTCGGCCGCAAGGTGCGCGGCCTGAAGGTGACCTCCGAGGAACTGCCGGACTACGTGGAGCGGGTGCTCAAGCGGTTCCAGGCCGAGCGTGAGGACGGCGAGCGGTTCGCCGCCTGGGCCGCCCGTGCCAGCGAGGAGGCCCTCTCATGAGCGAGCGGGCCGCCCCCTTCTACTGCCCCTACTGCGGCGACGAGGACCTCCGTCCCCATGAGCAGGGCCACGGCGCGTGGGAATGCGCGGCGTGCAACCGCGCATTCCAGTTGAAGTTCCTCGGGCTGCTCGCCCGGGGCCTTCAGCCGACCGACGCAGGGGGAGAAGAGATATGACGACGACTCAGGAAGAGCGCACCACAGCGGATCTCAAGGCGCTCGCCGAGCAGGCGGGCCGGGACCTGGAGGACGCCTCCGCGCTGGAGATCCTCCAGTGGGCGGTCGACACCTTCGGCGAGCGTTTCTGCGTGACCTCCTCGATGGAGGACGCGGTGGTCGCCCACCTGGCGTCCCGCGTACGCAAGGGGGTCGACGTGGTTTTCCTCGACACCGGCTACCACTTCCCCGAGACCATCGGCACCCGGGACGCGGTGGAGGCCGTGATGGACGTCAACGTCATCACGCTGTCGCCGACGCGGACGGTCGCCGAGCAGGACGCCGAGTTCGGCCCGAAGCTGCACGACCGCGACCCGGACCTGTGCTGCCGGATGCGCAAGGTCGAGCCGCTCGAAGAGGGCCTGAAGGGCTACCAGGCCTGGGCGACCGGCCTGCGCCGCGACGAGTCCCCGACCCGGGCGAACACCCCGGTCGTCGGCTGGGACGACAAGCGCCGGAAGGTCAAGATCTCCCCGATCGCCCGCTGGACCCAGGACGACGTGGACGCGTACGTCGCCGAACACGGCGTCCTCACCAATCCGCTGCTGATGGACGGCTACGCGTCCGTCGGCTGCGCCCCCTGCACCCGCCGCGTCCTGGAGGGCGAGGACGCGCGCGCCGGCCGCTGGGCGGGCCGCTCCAAGACCGAGTGCGGGCTGCACGGATGACGACGACCGTGCTTTCTACGAACCAGGAGACTCACGTGACGACCGGAGCCACCGTCTGGCTCACGGGTCTGCCGAGTGCCGGCAAGACCACCATCGCGTACGAGCTGGCCGGCCGGCTCCGTGCGCAGGGCCACCTCGTGGAGGTGCTCGACGGCGACGAGATCCGCGAGTTCATCTCGGCGGGCCTCGGTTTCAGCCGCGCGGACCGGCACACGAACGTGCAGCGCATCGGCTTCCTCGCGGAACTGCTCGCCCGCAACGGCGTCAAGGCGCTGGTCCCGGTGATCGCGCCCTACGCCGACAGCCGTGAGGCGGTGCGCGGGCGTCACCAGGAGAGCGGGGCGGCGTACATCGAGGTGCACGTGGCCACTCCGGTCGAGGTGTGCAGCGAGCGGGACGTGAAGGGTCTGTACGCCAAGCAGGCGGCGGGCGAGCTGACCGGGCTCACCGGGGTCGACGACCCGTACGAGGAGCCCGAGTCGCCCGACCTGCGGATCGAGTCGCAGCACCAGACCGTCCAGGAGTCCGCGGCCGCGGTCCACGCGCTGCTCACCGAGAGGGGACTGGCATGACGACGACCGTTGCCAAGGCCACGGAGGGCGACGAGGGCACGGACAGCCCGTACGCCCTCTCGCACCTGGACGCGCTGGAGTCCGAGGCCGTCCACATCTTCCGTGAGGTCGCGGGCGAGTTCGAGCGGCCCGTGGTCCTGTTCTCCGGCGGCAAGGACTCCATCGTCATGCTGCACCTGGCGCTGAAGGCGTTCGCCCCCGCGGCGGTCCCCTTCTCGCTGCTGCACGTGGACACCGGGCACAACTTCCCCGAGGTGCTGGAGTACCGCGACCGGACGGTGGCGAAGCACGGGCTGCGGCTGCATGTGGCCTCCGTGCAGGAGTACATCGACCGCGGTGTGCTGAAGGAGCGTCCGGACGGCACCCGCAACCCGCTGCAGACGCTGCCGCTGACCGAGAAGATCCAGGCCGAGAGGTTCGACGCGGTCTTCGGCGGCGGACGCCGGGACGAGGAGAAGGCCCGGGCCAAGGAGCGGGTGTTCTCGCTGCGGGACGAGTTCTCCCAGTGGGACCCGCGCCGCCAGCGCCCCGAGCTGTGGAACCTCTACAACGGCCGGCACGCCCCCGGCGAGCACGTCCGCGTCTTCCCCCTCAGCAACTGGACCGAGCTGGACGTGTGGCAGTACATCGCCCGCGAGGGCATCGAGCTGCCGGAGATCTACTTCGCCCACGAGCGCGAGGTGTTCCAGCGGGCCGGGATGTGGCTGACCGCCGGCGAGTGGGGCGGCCCGAAGGACGGCGAGCGGACCGAGAAGCGGCTCGTGCGCTACCGCACGGTCGGCGACATGTCCTGCACCGGCGCGGTCGACTCCGACGCGACCACACTGGAAGCCGTGATCACCGAGATCGCCGCCTCCCGGCTCACCGAGCGCGGCGCCACGCGGGCCGACGACAAGATGTCCGAGGCCGCGATGGAAGACCGCAAGCGCGAGGGGTACTTCTAGACATGACCAGCATCACGGAACCCATCGAGCCGCTGTCGGTCGAGCAGCTGTCGGAGACCACCCTGCTGCGGTTCGCCACCGCCGGGTCCGTCGACGACGGCAAGTCCACCCTCGTCGGCCGGCTCCTGCACGACTCCAAGTCGATCCTCACCGACCAGCTGGAGGCCGTGGAGCGCGCCTCGGCGAGCCGCGGGCAGGACGCGCCGGACCTCGCGCTGCTGACCGACGGCCTGCGGGCCGAGCGGGAGCAGGGCATCACCATCGACGTGGCGTACCGCTACTTCGCCACGCCCCGGCGCCGGTTCATCCTCGCCGACACGCCCGGTCACGTGCAGTACACCCGCAACATGGTGACGGGTGCCTCCACGGCCGAGCTGACGGTGATCCTGGTCGACGCCCGCAACGGCGTCGTCGAGCAGACCCGCCGGCACGCGGCCATCGCCGCGCTGCTGCGGGTGCCGCACGTGGTCCTCGCCGTGAACAAGATGGACCTGGTGGACTACCAGGAGCCGGTGTTCGCGGCGATCGCCGAGGAGTTCACGGCGTACGCGACCGAGCTGGGCGTCCCCGACGTCACCGCGATCCCGATCTCGGCGCTCGCCGGCGACAACGTGGTCGAGCCGTCCGCGACCATGGACTGGTACGGCGGCCCGACCTTCCTGGAACACCTGGAGACGGTCCCGGTCGCGCACGACCTCAGCCACTGCCACGCCCGGCTGCCCGTGCAGTACGTGATCCGGCCGCAGACCGCCGAGCACCCGGACTACCGGGGCTACGCGGGCCAGATCGCCGCCGGTTCCTTCCGCGTCGGCGAGTCGGTCACCGTGCTGCCGTCCGGGCGGGCCACGAAGATCGCCGGCATCGACCTGCTCGGCAAGCCGGTCGGCATCGCCTGGACGACACAGTCGGTCACCGTCCTGCTGGAGGACGACATCGACATCTCGCGCGGTGACCTGATCGTGCCCAGCAAGGACGCGCCGCCCACCACCCAGGACATCGAGGCGACCGTCTGCCACGTCGCCGACGCGCCGCTGACCGTCGGCCACCGGGTGCTGCTCAAGCACGGCACCCGCACGGTGAAGGCGATCGTCAAGGACATCCCGTCCCGGCTCACGCTCGACGACCTGTCCCTGCACCCGCACCCCGGACAGCTCGTCGCCAACGACATCGGCCGGGTGAAGATCCGGGCCGCCGAACCGCTGCCGGTCGACTCCTACGCGGACTCGCGGCGCACCGGCTCGTTCATCCTGATCGACCCGAACGACGGCACCACGCTCACCGCGGGCATGGTCGGCGAGTCGTTCGCGTCCCCGGAGCCCGTCAAGGACGAGACCGAGGACGACGGGTGGGACTTCTGAGCATGAACACCACCGATTTCTACTCCTCGTTCGCGAAGGAGGGCGGCCGCGTCGGCAGCGGCGACCTCGGCAGCGGGCAGGGCGGAGTGGCGCGATGTGCGTGCTGACGTACGCGCACCGCTCGCGCGCCCTCACCTCCCACCGCCGTAGACGCCACCTGCCGACCACCCGGCCACGACCTGAGAGACCGTGACCGCCGGGCCGACGAGAGGAACACCTCCCGTGCCTGCCAGCACCGCCCTACGCCGCACCCTCGCGGTCCTGACCGCCCTCCCGCTGCTGGCCCTCGCCTCCTGCGGTTACGGCTCGAAGGCCCAGGACGACGGCGCCGCCGAGGTGGCCGCCGGGGCGAAGAAGATCGACGGGCTCGACTCCGTCCGGATCGGCTACTTCGGCAACCTGACCCACGGCACCGCCCTCGTCGGTGTGCGCAAGGGCTACTTCCAGAAGGAACTCGGCGCGACCAAGGCCGCGTACCAGGTCTTCAACGCCGGCCCCTCGGAGATCGAGGCCCTCAACTCCGGCTCCATCGACATCGGCTGGATCGGCCCGTCCCCGGCGATCAACGGCTACACCAAGTCGGGCGGCAAGAACCTGCGGATCATCGGCGGTTCGGCGTCCGGCGGGGTGAAGCTCGTGGTCAACCCGGAGAAGGTCACCTCGCTCAAGGACGTCAAGGGCAAGACGATCGCCACTCCCCAGCTGGGCAACACGCAGGACGTGGCGTTCCTCAACTGGATCGCGGAGCAGGGCTGGAAGGTCGACGCGGAGAGCGGCAAGGGCGACGTCTCGGTGGTCCGCACCGACAACAAGGTCACCCCGGACGCCTACAGGTCCGGCTCGGTCGACGGCGCGTGGGTGCCCGAGCCGACCGCCTCCAAGCTGGTCGCCGAGGGCGGCAAGGTGCTGCTCGACGAGGCCGACCTGTGGCCGGACAAGAAGTTCGTGATCACGAACATCATCGTGCGGCAGGACTTCCTCAAGGAGCACCCGAAGGCCGTCGAGGCGGTGCTGAAGGCCTCCGTCGACGCCAACCAGTGGATCAACGCCAACCCGGACGAGGCGAAGGCGGCGGCGAACGAGCAGCTGAAGGCGGACTCGGGCAAGGCGCTGCCGGCCGCGGTCATCGACCCGGCGTGGGCATCGATCCGGTTCACCGACGACCCGCTGGCCTCCACCCTCAACACCGAGGCGGAGCACGCGGTCAAGGCGGGGCTGCTGGAGAAGCCCGATCTGAAGGGCATCTACGACCTCACGCCGCTGAACAAGGTCCTCAAGGCCGAGGGCGCGAGCACGGTCAGCGACGCCGGTCTCGGCGTCGGCTGATTCCGGTCCCGATGAGTTCCCAGGAGGTGACGACCATGGCCACGACCTTCGCCAAGGCCGCCGAGTCGGTGGAGCACGCGGCGCGCATCGAGCACGTCTCGAAGTCCTTCGCGGGCCCCGCCGGGCGGCAGCTCGTGCTGGACGACATCAGCATCGACGTCGCACCCGGCGAGTTCGTCACCCTCCTGGGTGCCTCGGGCTGCGGCAAGTCCACGCTGCTGAACCTGGTGGCGGGGCTGGACGAGCCCACCGTCGGGTCCATCACGACGGAGGGCCGTCCGGCCCTGATGTTCCAGGAGCACGCCCTGTTCCCGTGGCTGACCGCGGGCAAGAACATCGAACTGGCCCTGCGCCTGCGGGGTGTTCCGAAGAACGAACGGCGCGAGCGGACCGAGGAGCTGCTCGGGCTCGTCCGGCTGAAGGGCGCGTACGGCAAGCGCGTGCACGAGCTGTCGGGCGGTATGCGCCAGCGGGTGGCGCTGGCCCGCGCGCTCGCCCAGGAGAGCAACCTGCTGCTGATGGACGAGCCGTTCGCGGCTCTGGACGCCATCACGCGGGACGTGCTGCACGACGAGCTGACCCGTATCTGGGCGGAGACGGGCGTGTCCGTCCTCTTCGTCACGCACAACGTGCGGGAGGCGGTGCGGCTCGCGCAGCGGGTGATCCTGCTGTCGTCCCGGCCGGGCCGGATCGCGCGCGAGTGGACGGTCGACATCCCGCAACCGCGCCGTATCGAGGACGCGCCCGTGGCGGAACTGTCCGTCGAGATCACCGAAGTACTGCGTGGGGAGATTCGCCGCCATGGCCAGCACTGACACGACGACGACCGGGGAGGGGGCCAAGGGCGGCTCCGGACTGGGCGGCATCGAGGCGGGGCTCGACGCGTTGGAGAGCTCGGTCACCGGCCGGCCGCCGCTGCGGCAGACCTTCCGCGAGAAGATCTTCCCGCCGATCGTCGCCACCGTCGTGGTGCTCGCGATCTGGCAGGGGCTGATCTCCCTGAGGATCGTCGACGACGCGTCGAAGCTGCCCTCCCCCGGCGCCGTGTGGGCCGAGGCCGAGGACGCGTGGCTCAGGGGCACCCTGCTCGACTACATCTGGACCAGCGTCTCGCGGGGCCTGTTCGGCTTCGTGCTCGCCCTGATCATCGGCACACCGCTCGGCCTGATCGTGGCGCGGGTGAAGTTCGTGCGCGCGGCCATCGGCCCGATCCTGTCCGGCCTGCAGTCGCTGCCGTCGGTGGCCTGGGTGCCGGCCGCCGTGATCTGGCTGGGCCTGAAGCCGGAGATGATGTACGCGGTGATCCTGCTCGGCGCGGTGCCGTCGATCGCCAACGGTCTGGTGTCCGGCGTCGACCAGGTGCCGCCGCTGTTCCTGCGCGCGGGACGGACGCTGGGGGCGACCGGGTTGCGCGGCACGTGGCACATCGTGATGCCCGCGGCGCTGCCCGGCTACGTGGCGGGGCTGAAGCAGGGGTGGGCGTTCTCCTGGCGTTCGCTGATGGCCGCCGAGATCATCGCGCAGGCGCCCGACCTGGGCGTGGGCCTGGGGCAACTGCTGGAGGTGGGCCGTACGAACAGCAGCATGGCCACGGTCTTCCTCGCCATCCTGCTCATCCTGTTCGTCGGGATCGCCATCGACCTGCTGATCTTCAGTCCGCTGGAGCGGTGGGTGCTGCGCACCCGCGGTCTGCTGGTCAAGGGCTGAGTCCCGTGTACGCCATGGACAGGAAGCCGGTCCTGCTGGTCATCGCCCACGGCAGCCGCGACCCGCGGCATGCCGCGACGGTGCACGCCCTGGTCCGCCGGGTGCGCTCGCTGCGCCCGGACGTACGGGTGGAGACCGGCTTCCTGGACTTCAACGTCCCGTCGGTGCAAGGGGTGCTGGAGTCGCTGGCGGCACAGGGCGTACGGGAGGTGGTGGCCCTGCCTCTCCTGCTGACCCGCGCGTTCCACGCGAAGGCGGACATCCCGGCGGTGCTGCGGGACGCGCCGCCGCGGCTGCGGATCCGGCAGGCGCAGGTGCTCGGCCCCTCGCCGCTGCTGCTCGCCGCCCTCGAACGGCGGCTGTACGAGGCCGGGCTGACGCCCGCCGACAAGTCCTCGACCGGGGTCGTGCTGGCCTCGGCGGGGTCCACCGACCCGGAGGCGATCGCAGTGATCGCTGATATCGCGCGGGAGTGGCGGCACACCGGTTGGTGCGCCGTGCGGCCTGCGTTCGCCTCCGCTGGTTCTCCCGCGGGGTTCCCCCGCACCGAGGACGCGGTAGGCGAACTCCGGGCGCTGGGATGCTCTCGTGTCGCGGTCGCACCGTACGTCCTGGCCCCCGGCTTCCTCCCCGACCGCATCGCGCGGGGCGCGGCCGGGGCGGATGTCCTGGCGGAGGTGCTGGGACCGGCGCCGGAGGTGGCGCGGGTACTGCTGGAGCGGTACCAGGCGGCGCGCAGGCCGCTGCTGGCGGCCGTGGGAGCCTGACGGCGCGGTCCGCACGGCACGCCCGCCGGCCCGGCACGGCTGGGCCGCCGACCCCGTAGCGTCGAACGGTCAGGCGGGTTTCGAGCACGGGTGCGGACGGCCGCCGTCCACCGTCCCCGGCGTCCGCTGCCGGGGTGTGCGTCCGCTCGCGGCCAGGGCCCGGTCGAACGGCGGGGCGCCGGCCGGCACCGGCACCGGGTCGGCGAAGCCGTCGTAGCCGGTAGAGGCCGCCGTGGGTGAGGACGAGCCGGGGACGGGCCGGGCGGCGTACGCCTCGGCCCGCTCCGGACCGGCGGTGAAGTCGCGCGCGACCAGCTCGTCGGGGAGCTGCTTGCGGCAGGGCGCGGTGCTCCAGGCCGTGCGAGGTGTACAGGACACGGTGGTTCACCAGGGCACGCACGTCCCAGCCGGCGCAGTGGGTGGGCTCGCCGCTCGAACGAACGCGACAGCGCGGGCGCCCTCAGACAGCCGTCATCTCCACGAGCTTGAGGACGGTGTTCCAGTTGCGGCTGGTGGCGATCACGCCCTTGTTCAGGCGGGGCTTGGCGAGGCGCTCGGCGAGCTTGGAGCGGCCGAGGCCGTCCGGGGCGTACAGGTACAGACAGCGGTCGCCGAGGCGGAACTCCTCCGGGAGATGGGCGGCCCGGTCGATCTCCGCGAAGCGTTCCTCGCCGACCGGGGCGGAGAAGTAGGTGACGTGGAGCTGTCTGGGCTGCAGGTCGGCGGCCGGGAACGGGCAGGAGCCGGCGACCGCCGCCAGGTAGGCGTGGTCGCGCACGATCACGTCGACCGCGAAGCCGAACCGGCCGCCGATCGCCCGCGTCAACTCGGCGGCCAGCGACTCCTCGTCCCCGTGGTCACTGGCGAAGGCGGCCTGGCCGCTCTGCAGATAGGTGCTTACGCGGTGGTGGCCGAGACCCTCCAGCAGCACGCGCAGTTCGGCCATCGGCACCTTCTTGCTGCCGCCCACGTTGATCCCGCGCAGCAGCGCCGCGTACGTCGTCGTCATCCGCACACCATAAAGCGGCCGTCCTGCCCCGTGGCCGTGGGCGCGGGCACCGTGTCCGGCGCACCGGGCACTCCGGTAGATGTAAGGGACCCCTGTCCTACCCAGTGGGGAGAGCGGAGCGCCGGGGGGATGATGTCGGCCCGCCGCACCTCACCGGGCAGCACGAGGAGATGGCTTTATCCGGCCCATACCGTCGAACTGAAAGGTGGCGGCAGGGGGCTGCCACCGCTCACGAGGGGGCATGTCCATCATGGCGAACGGAGACATACGGGTGCGGGGGCTGGCCGCCCGGGCCGGCGGCTGGAGCGCCCGGCACCGATGGGCCGCCGTCGGGATCTGGATGCTGTTCGTCGTCCTGGCGATGGGGCTCGGTTCGGCTGCGGGCCGGGTCGACGTCAAGGACAGCGACCAGCTGAAGGGCGAGACCCACACCGCCGCCAAGATCAGCGAGGATGCCGGGATCGACGAACCGGCCAGTGAGTCGGTGCTGATCCAGGCCAAGGACGGTGACCTCAAGGCCACCGACGCCGAGTTCCGTGCCGCCGTCGCCGCGGTCGTCGAGGCCGTCGAGGGGACCGGCGAGGTCACGGGCGTCACCTCGCCGTACGACACGGACACCCTCTCGAAGGACGGCCGCAGCGCGCTGGTGCAGTTCGACATGCGCGGCGAGTCGGACACCGCGGGCGAGCGGGTCGAGCCGGTGCTGAAGGCCGTGGAGGGGGTGCAGAAGGAGCACGGGTCGCTGCGGATCGAGGAGCTCGGCGGCGCCAGCATGATGAAGACGTTCGACGACGCGTTCGGGGACGACTTCAAGAAGGCCGAGTACTCCGCGGTGCCGGTGGCCCTCGGCATCCTGCTCATCGCCTTCGGCGCGCTGGTCGCGGCGCTGCTGCCGGTGCTGCTGGCCGTCACCGCGATCATGGCGACGATGGGCCTGATGGGCCTCGTCAGCCATGTGATGCCGATGAGCGAGACCGCCAACTCCGTGATGCTGCTGGTCGGTCTGGCCGTCGGTGTCGACTACTGCCTGTTCTATCTGCGCCGCGAGCGCGAGGAGCGCGAGGCCGGCCGGGACGCGCAGACGGCCCTCAGGATCGCCGCCGCGACCAGTGGCCGCGCGATCGTGGTCTCCGGTGTCACGGTGTGCGTGGCGATGGCGGGCATGCTGTTCACCGGGCTCGCCGAGTTCGAGGCGATGGGCCTGGCCTCACTGATGGTCGTGGCGGTCGCCATGGTCGGGTCCGTGACCGTCCTGCCGGCGCTCCTGTCCCTGCTGGGCGAGCGGGTCGAGAAGGGCCGTCTGCCCTTCCTGCGCCGGCGCAGCCGGAACGGCGGCGGCCATGACAGCCGGTTCTGGACGGCCGTGCTGAAGGGTGTGCTCGCCAGGCCCGTCGTCTCCGTGGTGGTGGCGGCCGGCGCGCTGCTGGCGATCGCGGCGCCCGCGGTCGGCATGAAGACCCAGAACCTCACCCTGGACCAGGAGTTCGGTGACTCGCTGCCCATCGTGCAGACGTACAACCGGATCAACGACGCCTTCCCGGGCGGCTCCGAGCCGGCCGAGGTGGTCGTCAAGGCGGACGACATCAACGCGCCCGAGGTCAAGGACGCCCTCGCCGCCTTCAAGGCGCAGGCGGTGGCCTCCGGTGCCTCGCGCGGCCCGGTCGAGATCACGCTGCACGACCAGCAGAACATCGCCTTCGTGTACGTCCCGCTGGTCGGCGGTTCCGACCTGGACAAGGCGGGCGTGAGCCTGGACAAGCTGCGCGACGAGGTGCGGCCCGCCACGCTCGGCAAGGTCGACGGTGTCCAGGCGCCGATCACCGGACAGGTCGCCGGTTCGAAGGACTTCAACGACCAGCTGGCCGGAGCCGTCATCCCGGTCTTCGCCTTCGTCGTGGTCTTCGCCTTCGCGCTGATGCTGCTGTCGTTCCGCTCGCTGACGATCGCGATCACCTCGATCGTGCTCAACCTGCTGTCGGTGGGCGCGGCCTACGGCATCCTCGTCGGCGTCTTCCAGCACGGCTGGGGCGCGTCGCTGGTGGGCGCGGAGGGGGTCGGCGCGATCATCACCTGGCTGCCGCTGTTCCTCTTCGTGATCCTGTTCGGCCTGTCGATGGACTACCACGTGTTCGTGGTCTCGCGGATCCGTGAGGCGCGGCTGCGCGGCCGTACGACCCACGACGCCATCCAGCACGGGGTGGTCACCACGGCCGGGGTCGTCACGAGCGCCGCCGTCATCATGGTCGCCGTGTTCGCGATCTTCGGCACGCTGTCCATGCAGTCCATGAAGCAGATGGGTGTCGGCCTCGCGGCGGCGGTGCTGATCGACGCGACGATCATCCGGGGCGTGCTGCTCCCGGCGGTGATGGCGCTGCTCGGCGAGCACAACTGGTACCTGCCGAAGTGGCTGCACCGGCTGCCGGACCTCACCCACGACGAGGCGCCACAAGCCGTGGTGCGGCCCGTGGTGCGGGACGACGAGGGTGAGCGGCTGGGGGTCTGAACCCTCCGTCACCGAATTCCCCACAGCTGAGGGCCCGTTGGTCACCGGGGAGCCAACGGGCCCTCTCCCGTGCGTCGTTACGGCAGTTCGGCCTCGATGAGGTCGGCCGCGCGCCGGGTGCCGCCCTCCTCGGCCATCTCCGCCTGGATGCGCCTGAGCCGGCGGGCGACCCCGGGGTCGTCGACGAGCGCGAGGGCGGCGTCCCGCAGCGCGTCGGCGGTGGCCTGCCCGGCGTCGAGGCGACGGGCGACCCCGAGGGCCTGGAGCATGTCGGCGTTGCCGAACTGGTCGACGGCCTGCGGTACGGCGATCATCGGCGTGGCCGTGGCCAGACCCTCCTGGCTGCCGCCCGCTCCGGCGTGCGTGACGAACAGGTCGGCCTGCCGGAGGACCGCCAGCTGCGGGACCCACGACCGTACCTCGACGGTGTCCGGTACGTCGCCCAGCTCGGCGGGGTCGACGTGCCTGCCGATCTGCAGCACCAGGTGCCAGCCCCGCAGCTCGCCGAACGCCTTGACGCACTCCCGGTAGAAGCCCGGCCGGCTGGTGAAGGCGGACCCGAGCGAGACGAGGACCACCTTCTCGGCGTCGGCGGGCCGCCGCCAGTCGCCCTCGGCGGCCCGGTCGCCCTGGCAGGCGCCGACAAAGGTGTACACGCTCTCCTTGACCCGGTCGGCGTTCGGCTGCAGCACTCTGGGGATCAGGACGAGGGAGCGGGCGGGCCGGCCCACGAACTGGTCCGGGTGCCGGGTGATCCCGTTCTCCTCCAGCCAGGCCTGGAAGCGGGCGTAGTAGGCCTGCCCGCGCTCGGTCTTCTTCGGCTCCGCCCACATCGGCTCGGCGACCTCCTCCTCGTAGCCCTCCCAGGCGACGAGGTTGGGGGAGAGGGAGATCGCGGGCACGCCCCAGCGGTGGGCGAGGACCATGGCCGGGTAGGCGGTGATGTCGTGCAGCACGAGGTCGGGGCGGTCGCCCTCGTACGCCTCGGTCAGCTGCGGCAGCGCCTGGACGGCGTCGGCCAGGAAGGGCTCCACGTTGTCCAGCAGGGTGGTGCCCCAGGCCGCCGGGTCGGCGTCGGGCCCGGGGAGCGTCGAGTGCCACGGCTTCACCTCGGCACCGGTCTCGGCGGCCTTCTCGGCGAACGCGGGCGGAATCGCGTAGGTGACCCGGTGCCCGCGCGCGACGAGCTCGCGGATCACCTCCAGGCTCGGGTTCACGTGGCCGTGGGCGGCGATGGAGAACATGGCGATGTGGGCGGGGCGACTGGTCATGACGTGACCGTACGCGAGACGATACGTCTCGTGCAACATGATGGCCGGAACGGGGTGGCCGGTCGTTCCGCAGTCCAGCCCGGCCGGTCGGCGAGGACGCCCTCGGCCTGGGCACGGGCGGCGAGGTCAACCGCGACATGGCCGGGAGCGGCATGGTCCCCCTCGGGCACCGGCCGGCCACGGCCGCGTCGGCCGTCCCGGCCCGGGGCGACCGGCCCCCGCGATGACGCGGCGGATCAAGGGGGTGCGGGGCCGCGTGCCCGCTGTCCGGCCGTCCGGCGGGGAGGGACGGTACGCCACCGGTCCGGCCGTTCCCTGAGTGCGGGCGCTCAGCGCTGGTACCGGGCCAGCACCAGGTTGCCGTCCTCCTCCAGCCGTTCCCGCAGTTCGCCGAGGCCGATCGCCCCGCTGTAGTACTCCTGCAACGCGGGGGTGGCGACCTTGTCCTTCCACTCCGGGTAGCCGCGCACGGACTGGGCGGGCGCGGGACGCAGCCGCGCGGCGAGGGCGGTGCCGGTGGCCCAGCCGTCCTTCGCGGTGTGCAGGGCGGGGTCCTTCAGCGCCTGGGTGCCGGTGGGCAGCATCCAGTCGCCGAGAGCGAGCCGGACCATGTTCGCGGGCCGGAGCAGGAAGTCGAGGAACGCGACGGCCTCCTTCTTGTGCGGGCTGTCCTCGGCGACGGACAGGGTCTGCGGGCTGACCCCCTGGGTGAGCCCGCCGGCGCCGGCCGGGGCGGGCAGGACCTGCCAGTCGAAGCCCTTCGGTGCCTGCTGGGTGATCTGCTGACGGTAGGAGAAGCCGAGCGGGACCATGGCGTACCTGCCGCCGAAGAAGCCGGGCAGGGTGTCCGAGCCGCCGCTGCCGAGGGTGGTCGGCGAGGCGCTGCGGTCGGTGGTGGCCTGGTCGTGGATGGTGCGCGGCACCACCTCGTCGGCGGCCCCGAAACGGACCGTCACCTTGCCGTCCGCATCCCGGTGGAAGAGCCGTCCGCCCGCCGACAGGGACAGGTTGAGGGTCGCGGAGACCGGCTCCTTGAGCGGCCAGGCCACGCCGTACTTTCCGTCGCCGCTGAGCCGCTCGGTGATGTGCCGGAACTCCGGCCAGGTCCAGGGGTGTTCGGGGGTGGGGATCCGTACGCCCGCCTCCTTCAGCCAGGTCCGGTTGGCGATGAGGACGCGCGGTTCCTGGAGGAACGGGACACCGTAGATCCCGTCGCCGAAGGTCGTCGTGTCCCAACTGCGCCGCGGGATGTCCGTCTTGAGGCGCGCGGGCAGCAGGTCGGTCAGATCGGCGAGGTAGCCGCCGTACGCGAAGTCCGCGAGGTCGTCGGAGGCGTCGTGGATGATGTCGGGCGCCTCACCGCCCTCGAAGGAGGTGAGCAGCTGGTCGTGCACGCTGTCCCAACTGCCCTGGACATACTCGACCTTGACGTCCGGGTGGGCCGCGTTCCACTCCTCGACCAGGTCCCGGTTCACCTCGACGGACTCCTGCTGCCAGGCGAGGGACTGGAAGCGCAGGGTGACGCGGCCGTCGTCGCCGCCGCTGCCCGAGGTGCACGAGGTGAGGAGCAGCAGCCCCGTGACCAGCGCCGTGATCCGTCCTCGGCGCATCAGCTCTTCACCGCCCCGGTGAGCATGCCGCCCGTGATCCGCCGTTGGATGACCGCGAAGACGACCAGTGAGGGAAGGGTGGCGAGGAAGGCGGCGGCGGCCAGCGGGCCGAGGTCGGCGACGCCCTCCGCACCGATGAAGTGGGTGAGGACGACCGGCAGGGTCTGCTTCTCCGGCGTCTTCAGCAGCACCAGCGCGAAGAAGAACTCGTTCCACGCGGTGATGAACGCGAACAGGCCCGTCGCCACGATCCCCGGCGCCAGCAGCGGCGCGGTCACCGACACCAGCGTGCGCAGTCGTCCGGCCCCGTCGACCGCCGCCGCCTCCTCCAGCTCGGCGGGCACGGCACGGACGTACCCGACGAGCATCCACAGCGCGAACGGCAGAGCCCACACGACGTACACCATCACCAGCCCGGGCAGGGAGTTGATCAGCCGCAGGTTCTTCAGCACCAGGAACAGCGGGATGATCACCAGGACCAGCGGGAAGGCCTGGCTGACGACCACCCAGCCCGTCGCGGCCTTCGCGAGGCGGGAGCGGTGGCGGGCCATCACGTACGCCAGCGGGGTCGCGATCAGTACGGCGATCAGGGCGGCGCCGAGCGCGGCGAGCAGGGAGTTGCCCGCGGCGCGCAGCAGCGGCTGTTCGTCGAAGGCCTGCCGGAAGTTGGCGAGGGTGGGGTCCCGCGGGATCCAGGCGGGGTGCAGACTGCCCAGTTCCCGCGGCGACTTGAAGGCGGTGGAGACCAGCCACAGGAACGGGAAGGCGAGGAAGACGAGATACCCGAGCAGAGCGGTGTACTGGCCGGCCCGGCCGGCCGTGCTGGTCCTCACGCGTCATCCCCTCCCCTGAGCCGGCCCACCAGGAAGAGGGCCAGCAGTACCGAGATCACCGCGACCATCACGCAGCCCATCGCCGCCGCGTAGCCGAACTGGCCGTAGCGGAAGGCTTCTTCGTAGGCGAACAGCATGGGCAGGCGGGTGCGGCCGCCGGGTCCGCCGCTGGTCAGGACGTACACGAGGGCGAAGGCGTTGAAATTCCAGATGAAGTTGAGGGCGGTGACGGCGAGCGCGACCGGCCGCAGGGCGGGCCAGGTGACCGTCCGAAAGCGGCGCCAGGCGCCGGCGCCGTCCATCGCGGCCGCCTCGTGGAGTTCGCGCGGGGTGTTCTGCAGGCCGGCCAGCAGGGCGACCGTGGTCTGCGGCATGCCCGCCCAGACGCCGACCACGATCACCGCGGGCAGGGCGGTCGCGAGGCCGCTGAGCCAGTCCCGGCCGTCGCCGAGGCCGAGGTCGCGCAGGGTCTCGTTCAGGACACCGGCGTCCGGGCTGTAGACGAGCCGCCACATCACGCCGACGACCACCTCGGGCATGGCCCACGGGATGATCGCCAGCGCGCGGGCCAGCCACCGCAGACGCAGGTCCTGGGCGAGGAGGAGGGCCAGGCCGAGCGCGAGCAGGAACTGCGGGACGGTCACCCCGACCGCCCAGACCAGGCCGATCCGGAACGACTCCCAGAACAGCGTGTCGTGCAGCAGGTCCCGGAAGTTGAGGCCGCCGATCCACTGCGTGGGCTCGGTCCGCCCCGACTGGGCGTCGGTGAAGGCCAGCAGGATCCCGTAGAGCAGGGGGCCCACGCTCAGCAGCAGGATCGGGATCAGCGCGGGCAGCACCAGGAACCAGGCCCCGCGGTCGGGCGGCCGCCCGCCCCCGTCGGCACGCGACGCGCCCTGCGCCGGCCGCTTCGTCGCGGTCACCAATGTCACGTGATCGGCTCCTTCGCACGGCTCGTCACGCGTTCCGGGCCCCCGGCGGGCCCCCGTCATGGTCGTGAAGTCGCTGTACGCCGTCAAGGCACCGCGCACACCGGTCCGACCTGTGCGAATGCGACACTGACCGGCGGATGGCGGGAACCCGACCCCCGTCCGGGCGACCCCACGCGGGCAGGACGAGGCGGGACGTACGACGACACGGAGGCGGACGATGGACGAGGCACGGGCGCGGGACGTACTGGCCGCGGCGGGGGTGCTGCCCGGTGCGGCGCGGGACGCGCGGCTGCTCGCGCTGGGCGAGAACGCGGTGTTCGCCGCCGGTGACCTGGTCGTCAAGGTGGGCCGGGACGCCGAACTCCTCGACCGGGCCCGCCGTGAACTGGCTGTCGCGGTGTGGCTCGCCGAGGCGGACGTGCCCGCGGTACGGGCCGCGGATCCCAGGCCGCTGCTGGTCGAGGGGCACCCGGTGACGGTGTGGCACCGGCTGCCCGACCCGGTACGTCCCGCCGAACCGGGCGATCTGGCCGCGCTGCTCCGGCTGGTCCACGCCCTGCCCGCCCCTTCCTTCGGGCTGCCGCCCCGCGATCTGCTGGCCGGGGTGGAACGCTGGCTGCGCCTGGCGGGCGACGCGATCGACCCGGCCGACGCGGCCTACCTCCGGGAGCGCCGCGACGGCTTCGCGGCGGCCGCCGCCGCCCTCACCCCGCACCTGCCTCCGGGCCCGATCCATGGCGACGCCCTCCCCCGCAACGTCCATGTCGGCCCGGCCGGCCCGGTCCTCGTCGACCTGGAGACCTTCTCCACCGATCTGCGCGAACACGACCTGGTCGTCCTCGCCCTCTCCCACGACCGCTACGGTCTGCCCGCCGACGCGTACGCCTCCTTCACGCGGGTCTACGGCTGGGACGTCCGCGCGTGGGAGGGCTGCGGCGTCCTGCGCGGCGCCCGTGAGACCGCCAGCTGCGCCTGGGTCGCCCAGCACGCCCCGGCCGACCCGAAGGCCCTGGCCGAGTTCGAACGCCGGGTGGCCTCCCTGCGGGACGGGGACGAGACGGTGCGCTGGTATCCGTTCTGAGCGGACGCGGTGCCGGGGAACCCGCTGACCGTCCCCTCGTCGGATGGGGACGCTCCCTCGTCGGATGGGGGACGCTTTCCGGTGATCGAGCGTGAGTTCGCCGTCCGGCCGGCCGAGGCCCGGTTGGAGCAGCAGGCCCCGGGGCGGTTCGTGGTGTCCGGTGCCGAGAAGCACGCGCTGGCGTGGATCGTCTTCCACGACTCGGCTCAGGGGTCCGTCGCGGAATCCTCGCCCGAGGCGTGAGCGTCGCGGTCCCGGATGACGCGTGCGGCGCGCCGCAGTTCCGTCAGGACCGTGCGGACCGCTTTGCGCGCGGTGCGTTCCGGGCGGTGGAGGGCGTCGATGTGGCGGCGGGCCTGCACGCCGGCGAGCGGTCTGAGGACCAGGGCGGGGTGCGGGCGGGTCGTCCAGCGCGGCATCAGCGCGAGTCCGCCGCCGGCGGCGACGGCTTCGGCGGCGACCGCGAACTCGTTGATGCGGTGGACCAGTCGGAGCCCGCGGCCGGCCGCCGCGGCGATGGCCTCGATGGTCGCCATGACCGGGAAGCCGTCATGGACGGTGATCCACGGCTCGTCGGCCACGTCGGCGGGCGTGAGCCGTCGCTTCACGGCCAGCGGGTGGCCGGCGGGCAGTGCCACGTCCAGTGGTTCGCGCAGCAGCGTCGTCGCGGTCACCGCGCGGGGCCACGGCGGGGCGTGGTCGAGACGGTGGGCGAGCACGAGGTCGTACTCCCGGGTGAGCCGGGGGAAGTCGTCCTGGGCCACGTCCTCGTCGGCGAGCGCGAGCACCGGGTGCCCGGGACCGGCGAGGGCCCGCAGCAGCAGGGGGAAGAAGGCCGCGCCCGCGCTGTGGAAGGCCGCCACCGACACCTCGCCGTCCGGCCGGCCCACGAACTCCTCCACCGTGTGCCGGGCGCGTGCCAGTGCCGTCTCCACCTCGATGGCCGCGCCCGCCAGCGCCTGCCCGGCGTCCGTGAGCACCAGCCGCCGCCCGTCGCGCTCGGTCAGCGGCACCGGGACCGAACGCTGGAGCAGCCGCAGCTGCTGGGAGATCGCCGACGGGGTCACCAGCAGCGCCTCGGCGACCGCGGTGACACTGCCCAGTTCGCCCAGTTCCCGCAGGATCCGCAGCTGCCGTTCGTCCACGCCTCAGTGTAGAGGCACTCTGTAGCCGCGCTAAAAGATCGTTTAAGGAAGTGGCCCTGGGCTTCAGGGACCTTCGCGGTGCACGGTGGGCGGGTGCCCGATGCCCGCCGTACCGACGCGGTACTCCTCCTGGTCGCCCTCGTCTGGGGTTCCAGCTATCTGTCCGCCCAGACCGCCACCGCGGCCCTCCCCGTCCTGCTGGTCCTGCTCGTGCGGTACGCCCTGTCCGCCGTCGCCTGTCTCGGCCTGGTCGCCGTCCGCGGCGGAGCCCGGCGCGGTTCCCCCCGGTGGACCCGCGCCGAGCTGCGGGCCGGGGTGCCGCTCGGACTCACCCAGGCCGCCGTCCTGGTCGTGGAGACGTACGGCGTCGCCCACACCACCGCCGCGAACGCGGGGCTGATCATCAGCCTGACCATCGTCCTCACCCCCTTCCTCGACCGCACCGGTCACCCGGGCGGACTGCCGCCCGCCTTCTACGCCGCCGCCGGCGTGTGCGTCCTCGCCGTCGGGCTCCTCATGTCCGGCAACGGCTTCCACGCGCCCCGCCTCGGCGACCTGCTCATGCTCGGCGCGGCCCTCGTCCGGGCCGTGCATGTGGCCCTCATCGGCCGGCTCACCGCGGGCCGCGCGATACGCCCGCTCCAGCTGACGACCGTGCAGACCCTCGTCGGCTTCGTCCTGTTCCTGGCACCGGCCGGGCGTGACCTGCCGGACCTGGTCCGCGCCGACGCCGCGACCTGGGCCCAACTCGTCTATCTCGCCCTGTTCTGCAGTGTGTTCGCCTTTCTGGCACAGACCTGGGCGGTGCAGCGCACCTCCGCCAGCCGGGCCGGCCTGCTGCTGGGCACCGAGCCGATCTGGGCCGCCGCGGTGGGTATCGGCCTGGCCGGCGACCACTTCACACCGCTCACCGGCCTGGGCGCGTCGCTCATGGTCGCCGGAACGTACTGGGGGCAGGCCGTGGAGCGCGCCCACCGCGCCGCCGCCCTCCGCCCGACCGAGGGCCCGCCCCTCTCGGAGGACACCGCGGACCCACCTACGAAACTGACCAGCGCCTGATCTCCCGGTCACCCCGGTCACCCACCCCCAGGGCCGCGGCGGGCGGACCCGGCCGCCGTCCGGGCGCTGTGCGCGGCCCGACGCGTCGGCCTCAGTGACCCGGAGCCGGCCGAGCGGCCGACGCACGCGGTGCCCGGCACGTCCTCCCCTCCGGCTTCGGCCCCGGCCTCACAGTCGTCGCCGGCCCGAATGCCGGCGCGAATGCCGGGGCCGGCCGCTGCGTCACCTCACCACCGCGTGCCCGGACCGGGTTCCCCGCAGGTCGGGCGCCGACTGCGCACGGATCGCCCGCCCCGGGGTGAACCCCTCGGCAGTCCCCCGCCGGCCGACGGGCGGGCTCACACCGTCTCGTCGGCCGGCTCCCGCAGCGGCCACACGCCGTCCACCACCGCCGCCGCGTCGCCCTTGCGGCGCAGGAAGCTCTGGAAGTCCGCCGCCCACTCGGCGTACCACTCGACCTGGCGGCGGTGCAGTTCCGCCGGGCCGAGCCCCGCGACCTTGGGGTGGCGGTCGGCTATCGCGCAGGCCAGCCGGGCCGCGGCCAGGGCGTCGGCCGAGGCGTCGTGCGCGGCGTCGAGCACCACGCCGTACTCCTCGCAGACCGCTTCGAGGTTGCGCTTGCCTCGGCGGTAGCGGTCGGCCCAGCGGTCGATCGTGTACGGGTCGACGACCGGGGCGGGATCGAGGCCGCCGAGACGGTCACGCAGGGACGGCAGTCCGTGGCGCCGCAACTCGGCGGAGAGCAGGGTCAGGTCGAAGGCCGCGTTGTAGGCGACGACCGGAACACCCGTCTTCCAGTACGTCACCAGGACGTCCGCGATGGCCTCGGCGACCTGGTCGGCCGGCCTGCCCTCGGCGGTCGCCCGCTCGTTGCTGATCCCGTGCACCGCCACCGCGTCCGCCGGGATCTCCACGCCGGGATCCGCCAGCCACTCCCGGCGCCCCAGGGGCTGTCCGGCCCTGACCTCTATCACGGCGCCCGTGACGATGCGCGCCTCGCGCGGATCGGTCCCGGTCGTCTCCAGGTCGAAGCCGATCAGCAGCTCCCGGTGCCAGCCCATGGGCGGTCCCCCTTCGTGGTGGTGCTTTCCCCCAGTGGTCTCCACGATCCCATGCGCCACTGACAATCCGAGGACCGCATTCCGCTTGACCGGGCGGACAGTTCAGGACACCGGGAGCGAAACCCACCCAAGACCCACCCAGGCCACCAGGCCCGGTATCCCGGGCTCGGGCAGCGGGTCCGGGATACCGGAGGCCCATCAGGACACCGGCCGCGAATCCGCCCAGGCCGTCTCGAACTCCTCGCGGTACGTCGGGAAGAGGCCGGTCTCGTCGATCTCCCCCGGCTTGACCAGCCTGCTGCCGCCGCGCAGCACCAGCACCGGCGCCTCCATCCCCCGCGAGCGCCGCAGATAGGACTGCACCACGGCGACACCGTCCGTGCCGTCGCCGTCGACCAGGTACGCCGTGAAGCGGGGCGTCTCGTCGTACACCTGGATCTCGAAGGCCCCGGGGTCGCGCAGCTTGGAGCGGACCCGGCGCATGTGCAGGATGTTCATCTCGACGGCCCGGCTCAACTCGCCCCGCTTGATCCCGAGTTCCCGCTCGCGCCGCTTGACCGAGCTGGAGGCCGGGTTCAGGAACAGCAGCCGTACCCGGCAGCCGGACTCGGCGAGCCGCACCAGGCGGCGCCCGGAGAAGTTCTGCACGAGCAGGTTGAGGCCGATCCCCACGGCGTCGAGCCGGCGGGCACTGCCGAAGATGTCCTCGGCGGGGAACTGGCGCATCAGCCGCACCCGGTCCGCGTGCACGGCGACCACGTCCGCGTACCGGTCGCCGACGAGCTCCTCGACCGCGTCCACGGGGAGCCGGCGGGCGGAGGGCATGTCGCCGCCGGTGCCGAGCATCTCCAGCAGCCGGGCGGAGGCCCGCTCCGCCTGACTCAGGACCGCCTCGGACAGCGCCCGGTTGCGCGAGACGACGTTCCGGGTGACCTCCAGCTCGTCCAGGGCGAGTTCGACGTCCCGGCGGTCGTCGAAGTACGGCTCGAAGCACGGCCAGTGCTGCACCATCAGCTCACGCAGCTGCGGCAGGGTGAGGAAGCTGAGGACGTTGTCGTCGGCAGGGTCGAGCAAGTACCCCTTGCGGCGGCTGACCTCACGTACGGCGACCGCGCGCTGGACCCACTCCTGGCCGGCCGGACCGGCCGCGGCGACCACCCAGTCGTCGCCGTGGACGGGTTCGTAGATCGGACGCAGTACGGCGGCGACGACGGCACGCAGCCGCTGTTCGACGAGGTTCAGCCAGATGTAGGCCCGCCCCGCCCGCTGGGCGCGTGTGCGCACCTCGCGCCAGGCGTCGGCGTCCCAGTCCAGCTCCGGTCCGATCGTCGCTCCCGCGTCCATCGGCCGGGCCAGGGACACCGTGCCGGGCGGGGCGTCCGCGGAGTTCCCCTGGTGACCCTCGTCACCAGGGGGCAGCTCCAGCCCTCCCGAGCCCACCCGCGCACCGCCTTCCGCTCCCCCGAGCACTCCCCGTCCCGACGATCAAGGAAGGGTACTCCGGGAGCGGTCGGCGGTGCAGCCGGATGGACAGGTCGTTTCTCAACTACGCGGCTCCCATTCGCCGTTCTGCCACGCGAGGTCGGCGGGAGTGAGCGGATTCATAGCGGTGACGTCCCTGGGGGCGATGGAGAAGCCCTGCCAGTGGATCGGCATGGGCTGCTGGTCCTCGTCCCGGGCTATGTGGTGGAAGCCCACGTTCATCCAGACCACCGGGTGCGTGAGGGTCTGGCCGTTGACCCATTTGTCGACGGACGTGCCGCCGCAGCCGCCCGGGTTGTTGCTGGCGAACAGCTCGCAGTTGTTGTACTGGGTGAAGTAGAGGTCCCGCTTGGTGAAACTGCGGCCCGGGTACTTGGTGGTGACGCCGGGGACGATCTCGTACGAACGGGCGTGCCCGTCCTTGTTCTTGCCGGTCGCGCTGACCACCCGCCACCAGCGGTAGTTCTTGGTGTCGGCCGCGAGTTCCCTGGTGACCTTGGTACGGGTGGTTGTGGTGGTCGGGGCCTGCTCTCCGCGCGTGGGCGCGCTGACCGTCGAGTCGTACTGCTCGATCCCGTTCCCGGAGGAGCCGTCGAGGCCGAAGTCCAGGCGCCAGAAGACGTTGTGGCTGTGGCTGGTGGCCTTGGACTTGGCGCCCTTGCCGATGGGCCAACCGCGTCCGTCGCCGGCGTCGTAGTCCTCGTAGGAGAGGCTGCCGGTCGCGCCGACGTTCATGTTGACCGTGCCGTCGTCCTGGAAGCGCCACTCGGTCATGTACTCGTACCAGCCGACCTGGTTGACCGAGTAGACGAGCAGGTCCGTGCCCTGGGCCTGGTGGACCTTGTTCGCCGCGTCGCCCTGCATGCGGTAGGCGTGGCCGCGGGCGCGGGTGGTGGTGCACAGGCCCTTGACGTTCGGGTTCTGCGAGGTCCACAGGTCCGGCACCTTGACGGTCCTGATGGTGCCGCCGGGGCACTCGCCCGGCGCCAGGTTCATCAGCCCCTGGGCGAAGTTGTAGCCCGTCAGGTCGTCGAACTCCTGCTTCCCGTCGTCGTACGGGACGTGGATCTGGCCCAGGCGGGCGCTGTTGAGGACCTTGATCGGCTGCGCCTCGCCCTTGGGCTGGTAGGAGATGTTCTCCAGGACGAGCCCGGCCTTGTTGTCGTAGCGCCAGCACATCCGCCACGTGGTGCCGCCGGCGAGCTGCTGCTCGATGCGGTAGGCGGCGCTGCAGTCGGCGGCGGCCGCGACGGCGGCCTTCGGCTGGGCGGCGGCCGGTCCCGCGCCGGTCGTGGCCCCGGCGGCCAGCGCGGCCACGGACAGGCCGACGGCCGCCCGGGTGCGGGCACGGCTGATTCTGTTCACGTGCATGAAGAGGTGACTCCCTCGCAGGAGGTGCGGGTCTGGACAGGGGACGGAGAGCGGCTCAGCTGTCGATCTTGACGACCTTGCGGGCGCTCAGATCGATCACCACGGACCTGGCGTCGATCCACGGCCCGTTCTTGACCTTCGGGAACAGCCGCACGCACCGGTGCTCGCCGCACCGGTCGAGGGCGGCGGGCTGCCCGCCGGGCGTGGCCCGGTAGATCCCGCCGGTCACCAGCAGCTGATCCGCGCGGGTGAGCTCCTTGCCGGTGGCGTCCTTGTAGTCGGCCTTCAGGCCCGCGCCCAGCGGGTCAGCGATCAGCATGCTGACCGCTTCGACGTTCTCGGCCCGGGCCGGCGGCGGCTGGACGCCCTGCTGGGTCGCGGTGTCCACGACCTTCCCGCTGTCCAGGTCGACGGTCCTGGTGACGAGGGTGTCGTCCCGGTAGTCGTAGAACGTCACCTCGGCGCGCCGGGGCGCGTCCGGGTCGTCCACCTCGGCGGCCTCCGGCTCGGCGAGGTCGACGGTGAGGCGCTGCGGACCGCGGTCACCGTCGACGTCCTCGCTCGTGTCGATCAGCTGCCGGTTCACCGCGAGCTGCTCGACGCGGGTGATCTCGTCGTCGGTCAGCGGGTCACGGCCCGTGCCCTTCTCGCCCTCGGCGGGTGCCTGCTGGACGACTCCGGGCGCGACGGCCGCACCCTGGTCCTGCCCCTGGCTCTGCCCCGGCCCGGTCTGTCCCGCGGCCTGCCCGGCCGTCCGGGTGCTCCCCGTCTCGCCGGCCCCCGCCGTGCCCGGCAGGGTGATGCCGATCATCACGGCGGTCCCGGCCACCGCGACGGCCGCACCGGCCACCACCTTGCCCAGATGGCGGTGCACTATGTTGCGCACGTCTTCCCCCTACTCCCCCAAATGTCCCCGGGAGTACGTTTTTGCCCCACTGGTTTCGGTCCATGGCGCGGTCGTTGATCGCCACGGACACTGGTCGTCCGGTAAGAGGGAGGGAAGTCATAGGTGGTTCCCTCACTTTTGGGGAGACTCAAGACCAAGGCGCCCCCCGCGGCCCCCCTGAGCTGAAAGAGTCGTATCCATGCAGGTCTGGCCTGGAGAGGCGTATCCACTCGGTGCCACGTACGACGGCGCCGGCACCAACTTCGCGGTCTTCACCGAAGCCGCGGACCGAGTAGAGCTGTGTCTGTTGCACGACGACGGCTCGGAGACGGCGGTGGAACTGCGCGAGAGCGACGCGTTCGTCCGGCACGCGTATCTGCCCGGCATCATGCCGGGACAGCGCTACGGCTTCCGTGCGCACGGGCCGTACGCCCCCGAGCGCGGCCTGCGCTGCAACTCGGCGAAGCTGCTGCTCGACCCCTACGCGCGCGCGATCAGCGGTTCGATCAGCTGGGGCGAGGAGGTGTACGGCTATCACTTCGACTCGCCCGACAAGCGCAATGACCTGGACTCGGCTCCGCACATGATGACGTCGGTCGTGGTCAACCCGTACTTCGACTGGGGCGACGACCGTCGCCCGCGCACCGACTACCACCAGACGGTGATCTACGAGGCCCATGTGAAGGGCCTCACGATGCGGCACCCCGGTCTGCCGGAGGAACTGCGCGGGACGTACGCCGCCCTCGCGCATCCGGCGATCATCGAGCACCTCACCGAGCTGGGCGTCACCGCGCTGGAGCTGATGCCGGTCCACCAGTTCGTGAACGATCATCGCCTGGTCGACATGGGGCTGAACAACTACTGGGGCTACAACACGATCGGTTTCTTCGCCCCGCACAACGCGTTCGCCTCCTGGGGCGACCGCGGCCAGCAGGTCCTGGAGTTCAAGTCGGCGGTACGGGCGCTGCACGAGGCCGGCATCGAGGTGATCCTGGACGTCGTCTACAACCACACCGCCGAGGGCAACCATCTCGGCCCGACGCTGTCCTTCAAGGGCCTCGACAACCCGCAGTACTACCGGCTGACCGAGGACCCCCGCTACTACATGGACACCACGGGCACCGGGAACTCGCTCCTCATGCGGTCCCCGCACGTGCTCCAGTTGATCATGGACTCGCTGCGGTACTGGGTCACCGAGATGCACGTCGACGGGTTCCGCTTCGACCTCGCGGCGACCCTGGCACGGCAGTTCCACGAGGTGGACCGGCTGTCGTCGTTCTTCGACCTGGTGCAGCAGGACCCGGTGGTCTCCCAGGTGAAGCTGATCGCCGAGCCGTGGGACGTGGGCGAGGGCGGCTACCAGGTGGGCAACTTCCCGCCGCTGTGGACGGAGTGGAACGGCAAGTACCGCGACACCGTGCGGGACCTGTGGCGGGGCGAGACGCGCACGCTGGCGGAGTTCGCGTCCCGGCTGACCGGCTCGTCCGACCTGTACCAGGACGACGGGCGGCGCCCGCTGGCCTCGATCAACTTCGTGACCTGCCACGACGGCTTCACCCTGCACGATCTGGTCTCGTACAACGACAAGCACAACGACGCCAACGGCGAGGGCAACCGGGACGGCGAGAGCCACAACCGGTCCTGGAACTGCGGGGTCGAGGGCGAGACCGACGACCCGGCCGTGCTGGAGCTGCGGGCGCGGCAGATGCGGAACTTCATCGCCACGCTGCTGCTGTCCCAGGGCGTGCCGATGATCAGTCACGGCGACGAGGTCGCACGCACCCAGCACGGCAACAACAACGCGTACTGCCAGGACAGCGAGCTGGCCTGGGTGGAGTGGCCCGGCGACGAGGGGCCCGGCCGTGAGCTGCTGGACTTCACACGCGCGATGGTGGGGCTGCGCAGGGACCATCCGGTGTTCCGGCGCCGGCGCTTCTTCCACGGGCGGCCGGTGGAGGGCGCCCACGGCGAGCTGTCGGACATCGCCTGGTTCACTCCGGAGGGCAAGGAGATGACCCAGCGCGACTGGGATTCGGCGGGGGCGTCGGCGCTGGCGGTGTTCCTCAACGGCAACGCGATCTCCGAGCCGGGCGCGCGGGGGGAGCGCATCACCGACGACTCGTTCCTGCTGATGTTCAACGCCTCGCCCAGGACGCTGGACTTCGTCGTGCCGGTCGACCACGGCCGGCAGTGGGAGGTGGTGGTCGACACCGCCCGACCGGACGCGGTGCCCCCGGGCACGGGCACGAAGGTGCAGGCCGGGGACCGGCTGAGCCTGGTGGACCGGAGCATGGTGGTCCTGCAGCGGCCCCTGTAGGGGAGGTGTCGTCCACGCGCGCGTGCCGGTGTTCCCGGCGGCACGCGCGCGTGAGACACGCCACGCCGGTGAGGGCCGTGCGGGTGGTGATGACACGAAACGCGGCGGGGCGGGTACGTAGGTCTGCATGACACCTGAGCGATCTGTTCCCGCGGCGCCGACGGCCACCTACCGGCTGCAGTTGCAGCGCGAGTTCCCGTTCGGGGCGGCGGCGGAGGTCGTGCCGTACCTGGCCTCGCTCGGCGTCTCGCACCTGCACCTGTCCCCCGTCCTGGAGGCCGTCCCCGGCTCCACGCACGGCTACGACGTCGTGGACCACGCGCGCGTGCGGGAGGAACTGGGCGGCGAGGAGGGGCTGCGGGCCCTGGCCGGCACCGCGCGCGAGCACGGGCTCGGCCTGGTCGTGGACATCGTGCCCAACCACATGGCCATGGCTCCGCGCCACAACCACGCCCTGTGGGAGGTGCTGCGGGAGGGCCCGAAGTCGCCGTACGCGCGCTGGTTCGACATCGACTGGGAGGCACAGGGCGGCCAGGTGCTGCTGCCGGTGCTCGGGCAGCCGCTCGGGGCGGAGATCGGGCACCTGGAGATCGACGGGAACCTGCTGCGCTACTACGACCACGTGTTCCCGCTGCGCGAGGGCACCGAGGACCTGCCGTTGCCGCAGCTGCTGGACGCCCAGTGGTACCGCCCGGTGTGGTGGCGGCTGGCCCGGACCGAACTGAACTACCGCCGTTTCTTCAGCATCTCCGAGCTCATCGGGGTGCGGGTGGAGGACCCGGAGGTGTTCGAGGCGACCCATGCCAAGATCCTCCAGCTTCTGCACGAGGGCGTGGTCGACGGGCTGCGCGTCGACCACCCCGACGGGCTCGCCGACCCCGACGGCTACCTGCGACGGCTCCACGAGGCGACCGGCGGCCGGTGGACGGTCGTGGAGAAGATCCTGGCGGACGGGGAGCACCTGCCGGCCTCCTGGCCGGTGGCGGGCACCACGGGCTACGACGCCCTGCGGCACGTGGACGGCCTCTTCGCGGATCCGGCGGGCGCCGGGGAACTTCTGGGCCAGTACCGCCGGTTCGCCGCCCCGCAGACGGACCGGGGCGGTGACTGGGCGGCGACGGTACGACGGGCGGCCTACAAGGTGCTCACGCACGAGCTGGCCACCGAGATGGACCGGCTGGTCCGGGTGGCCAGCCGGCTGTGCGCCGCCTCCCCGGATCCCGCGCTGCGTGACCGCGCGCCCTGGGCGCTGCGCACCGCCCTCCGGGAGCTCCTGGTCCGCCTGGAGGTGTACCGGCCGTACGCCTCGGGTGACGCGTCCGGTGTCGTCACCGAGGAGGCTGCGGCCGAGGCCCGGCTCGCGTTCGCGGTGCCGGAGGAGGCGGGCGCGGTCGACGTCGTTCGGGACCTGGTGCTCGGGCGCCACGGCGACGGGCCCGCGCACGTCGAGTTCCGGACGCGGTTCGCGCAGACCGCGTCGGCGCTGCGCGCCAAGTCCGTGGAGGACACGGCGTTCTACCGCTATGTGCCGCTGCTGTCGGCGACCGAGGTGGGCGGCGCCCCGGGCGCTCCGGCCGTCTCCCCGGATGATTTCCACGCCTACTGCGCGCGCGTGCAGCGCGACTGGCCGGTGAGCGGGACCGTCACGTCGACGCACGACACCAAGCGCAGCGCGGACGTACGGGCGGCCCTCGCGGTGCTGACCGAGTGCCCGCAGCGGTGGGCCGACGTGCTGGCCGAGGTGACCCGCACCGGGGAGGGCGTGCCGGACGCGCAGTTGGCGTGGGCGGCCTGGCAGACGGTGTTCGGACTCGGGCCGGCCGAGTTGGAGCGCGTCCGGGAAGCGCTGCTGAAGCACGTGCGCGAGGCGGGGCTGTACACGAGCTGGACCGAGCAGGAGCCCGCGTACGAGGAGGCGGTGGCGGCGTTCGTCGCGGCCGGGCCGTGCGGGGCGCCGGGCGGGCACGTGGCCGCCTTCCGCAGCACGCTGGAGCCGCACATCCGGGCGAACGTGCTGGGCACGGCCCTGGTCCACCTGACGATGCCGGGCGTGCCGGACCTCTACCAGGGCACGGAGGCCGAGTACCGGGCGCTGGTCGACCCGGACAACCGGCGGCCCGTGCGGTTCCCCCCGGGGGATCCCGGCGACAAGGGCGCGGTGACGCGGGCGGCGCTGCGGCTGCGCGGGCGGCGGCCGGAGGTCTTCGGTGACGCGGCGACGTACGCGGCGCTGGCGGCGGAGGGTCCGGCGGCGGGCCACTGTGTGGCGTTCGTGCGCTCCGGGGAGGTGCTGACGGCCGTGACCCGGCTGTCGCTGCGGCTGGCGGAGGCGGGCGGCTGGCGGGACACGCTGCTGCCGCTGCCGCCGGGGCGGTGGGCGGACGCGCTCGCCCCGGAGCGGGAGTTCACGGGGCACACGCGCGTGGCGGAGCTTTTCGACCGGCTGCCGGTGGCGCTGCTGGAGCGGGTCCCGGAGGAGTGACCGGGGTCGCTGCCCGGGTGGGGCTGGGACGCCGAGCCCGCCGACGTGGCCCGGCACGTCCACCCGCACCCGACGCTGCCCGGGGCGGTCGGGGCGGTCGGGGCGGTCGGCGCGGCGTTCCTGACACTGGCCGGGCGCGGGCTGCACCGGCGGTGAGCACCGGGACCCGGCAGCGAGCGTCGGCCCCCGCCACCGCGGCCGTGCGGCGCGGGCGATTCCGCCGGCACCCACGGCCCTGGCCGCCGGCGGTGAGTGCATCCGGGCGCCCCCTGGAGCCTCCCCTCGGAGTCCTTGACACGTCAACGAGGGCGTGGGGTACTGCGGATTGCGAAGCCGGGCGGATGTGACGGGGGTGAGTCTCCTGCCGGAGCTGCGCTACCCCACGGTGACCGAACTGATCTCGTCGGCACGGGCGTTGACCGCGCACCGGCCTCACGTATGCGCCCTGAGACAGGTGGGCGTCTCCCGGGCGGGCAGGCCGCTGCATCTGCTGTCCCTGGGGCACGCCCGACGTGCCGTACTGGTGGTCGCGGGCGCCCACTCCAATGAACCGACCGGCGGCGCCACGCTTCTCGCGGTCGCCGAACGGGTGCTGCGCGAACGGAGGTTGAGGTCGGACACGTCCTGGCACTTCCTGCTGTGCGCGGATCCCGACGGGGCGCGTCTGCATGTCACTCCGGCGCCGCGCAGCCTGTTCGACTACCACCTCGGTTTCTACCGTCCCGCGGGACCGGAGCAGCCGGAGTGGTCGCCGTCCTTGGTGCCGCCCGACCGGCTGCCGCCGGAGACCCGTGCCCTGAAGGCAGTCATCGACCGGCTGCGGCCCTACCTCCAGGTGACCCTCCACGGCACCGACGTGGGCGGCAGCTGGGTGCAGCTGACGAGGGCGGTGCCGGGGCTCGCCGAGCCGTTCGCCAAGTCGGCGGCGGAGCTGAACATCCCGGTGGAGACGGGCGCCTCGGACGCGGCGGGCTGGCCCGCCTCCGGGCCCGGCGTGCACGTGATGCCGGCGCCCGGCGCGGGCGCCGCGTACCCGAGCATGCCGGACGACGCGCGCCGGTGCACCTGGTACCACGCGCACCGGTACGGCGGGCTGACCGCGGTCGTCGAGGTGCCGATGTGGGCGAGCGACCTGGTGGACGATCCGGCGCCGCACCCGGCCCCCGCGGCGGCGATGCGGCGGCTGGCGGGCCGGCTGCTGCGGGACACTCGGGAGGTGGAACGGGTGGTCGCCGACGCGCCCGGGCTGCGGACCCTCGACGACCCGCTGCTGCGGGCGGCCCGATGGGGCATGGACCTGGTGCCGGGGCTGGCCGCGGACTGGATGCGGACGCCGCCCGCCGACGACACCCGGGCGTACGTCGGCAGCGTGGACGCGTTCGCGCGCCGGCTGCCGTTGCGGGCGGCGGCCATGCTGCTGCGGGTCCTGCGGGACACCGGCGACCCGGCGGTCCCGCGCCTCGAACGGCTCGTCGCGGCCTGGAGCGACGCCTTCGCGGAACGTTTCCGGGCGCGCTGGGTGCCCGTGCAGCACCAGGTCGAGCACCAGTCCCGCACGGTGGTCGCGGCGGCCCTGCACGCGCGCGAGCGGGCGGGGTGAGCGGCCGTACCCGTCCGCCGCCCCCGCGCGCGGGGGCGGGGCCGCGGTGGACGTCAGCCGTCCAGCGCGAAGACCGCCCCGGTGCGCGCCCCCATCACGCACCGGTTCGTGAAGGTCTCCGTGTAGTCGACCTGCCGGCCCTTCCAGTGCCCGCGCGCGTGGGCGGTCACCGGGGCGTGGACCATCGGGCAGCGGACGTCCCGGAGCGAGATGGCACGGAGGTCGCCGAGGGCGGCCTCCAGCTGGGCGCAGGCCTCGGCGGCGCGCCGGTGGCCCTGGGGCGGGTCGCACAGCAGCAGGGTGCCGCGCGTGTCGCTGGACCGGGCGTCGCCGGTGGTGACGGTCACGAGGAGCCAGCCGCCCGGGATGCCCTCCTGGGGCGTCGCCCGCGCCGGGGCCACGGTGACGAGGAGGAGGGCCGCCGCGGCCAGCAGGGAGCCCCGGACCGCTTTCGCTGTGGTGGTGTGCGTCATTCCCGATGCATCGGCACGGCGGCCTGGGAACCCCACCCCGGCTCACCCGAACGGGAGCACCCGGGGGCGTACCGCCCGGCGAGCTCGAAGGCGGCCAGCACGACCCGCGACTGGTACTCCACCTGGCGGGCGACCGGGACCCAGCGCGCCCCGCAGCCGTCGCGGTAGTCGGCGCACCACTGGTCGAGCAGCCGGTCGAGCTCGGGCAGAGCACCGGACGGATCGGCGCCGGAACGGGTCACGAGCTGGTGCAGCAGCCCCGCCGTGCGCAGTGCCAGCCGCCGCCCGGCGATGCGCAGGGCGGCCAGGTGGGCGGAGTTCAGGGGCGGCAGCGGGCGGGCGCCGTCGGGGACGTCGGGGTCCCAGGCGTCGGCGAGGCCGGGGCAGACCAGTAGATAGTCCTCGACCGGGGCGATCAGGCGGGCGGCGTCCGGGGTGGCCGAGACGTGCGGGCGGATCCGGGCGAGGAGCACCTCCAGGAGCCGCGCGTCGTGCCGCAGGGCGTGGCTCACGGTCCGCAGCGCGCCGGCCCGGTCCGCGGGCGGCCGGGCGTCCTCCACCGCCGCCACGCCCCACATGGGTGCCTCCACGACGGCGGTCACCGTGCCGTGCCGGTGCGGGTGGTACCACGTCGACTCGACGGCGGCCTCGGTGATGGCCGCGGCCAGGTCCCCCGGGATCGGGGGCGGTATCCGGTAGACGGCGGGCCCCAGGCGCGGCCAGTACAGGGTGTCGTACGGGCCGAGTTCGCGCGGTATGCCGAGGCGGTCCGCGGTGTGCGCGACGCGCTGGGCGAGGCCGGGCAGGTCGCGGGTCAGCTCGACGAAGCCGCCGCCGACGTCGACGCCGTGCAGGGAGCAGTGGAAGAAGGGCCGCAGTTCGTCCTGGAGGTCGAGCAGGGCGCGGGTCTCGGGCAGGACGGCGGCGGCCGCGCCGTCGGGCAGCCATTCGGGCTGTTCCAGGAAGCCGGGCCGGAAGAAGTGCCGGAAGTAGCGGCCCAAGGTGTACGGCCCCTGGAGCCAGCCCTCGTTACGGCGCAGGCCGTCCGGGTCGAGGCACAGCAGCAGGTTCCAGGTGGCGTCGGCGCCCGTGGTGAGCGTCGGGTCGGCCAGGGCCCGCTCGGCCAGCCGCAGGACGGTGGCGCCGCCCACGGGTTCGTTGGCGTGCGGGCCGGCGACGACGAGGGCCTGCCGGCTGCCGTGGCCGACGGAGAGCAGCCACAGGGGCGTGCCCGCGCGGGAGGTGCCCGCCCGGCGCAGTCGGGCGTCTTCGGGGTGACGGGCGACCAGTGCGGCCGCCCGCGCGCCGAGTTCGTCGACGGTCGGGTAGCGGTGGAGTGGCGGCAGGGCACACCTCCGCAATGCGGTGCCGTCGGTTCACCTGGTGTGCATGGTGTACGCACAGTCAGTCACGACTTGACGGGTACGTCAACACCACGGAGAGCAAAGGGACTTGAGTCAACACATCGGGTAAAGCACGGGCCAGGGCTAAGGTATGGCTCAGTCGATCATGCCGTGCGCCCGGCCGGCCGGCGGCGTCCGCTCAGTCGGCCGAGAGCCGGAACGCCATCCGGCCGAACCCGATCTGGTCGCCCTGGCGGACCACGGCGGCGCCGGTGACCCGTCGTCCGTTCACCGTGGTGCCGTTGGTGGAGCCGAGGTCCCGCAGCACCCACATGCCGCCCTGCCGGCTGAGCTCGGCGTGCACGCGGGACACCGTCTCGTGGGTCAGCCGCAGCCCGTTGGCGGGGTCGCGGCCGATGCGCAGCGGGTAGCCGTCGCCGGGGTGCGGCAGCAGCAGCTTGGGCAGCCGCTCGGCCTGCCAGGCCCTGCGCAGCCGTACGGTGAAGCCGGAGACCGCCTCGACGGTGCCGAACACCAGGCGCAAGACGCGGTTGTCCCGGGGCAGGTCGGCGGTGAGCACGGCGAGTTCGTCAAAGCGGCGGGCGGCGAGCGCCAACTCCATGCGCCGGATGAACGTGTCGTGCGAGAGCCGGCCCATGGCGGCGCCGTCACGAAGCACCTTCAGTGCCTTGTCGCGCTCCGCGTCGGACAGCCGCGCGGGGTACGTGTTGAACTCGAAGGACGACGTCACGTTCGTGATTGTCGGCCAGCGGACGCCGGGTGTCCAGAAGACGCGAAAACGACCGCCACGCGCGCGTACCTGGCGACACCTGCCGCAAGGGGACGGATTCACCGGCGTATTGATCCCGTTTGAAACATCATGGACAGGGCTACATCACGGTGAACAGACGAAGGGGAACCGTCCGTGCAGTTCGAGGTGTGGGCACCGCAGGCCGACCGTGTGACGCTCCAGTGCGAGGGCGCCGCACATGCGATGGAGCGCGATCCGGAACGCGCGGGATGGTGGACGGGCGAGGCCGAGGCGCGGGACGGCAGCCGGTACGGCTTCGCCCTGGACGACGGCCCCGTGCTGCCGGACCCGCGCTCGCGCCGCCAGCCGGACGGCCCCGACGGGCTGAGCGCGGTCGTCGAGCACGAGCGGTACACGTGGCGCGCCGCGTGGGCGGGCCGGCCGCTGCCCGGGGCGGTGCTGTACGAGCTGCACGTGGGCACCTACACGCGCGAGGGCACCCTGGACGCCGCCGCCGAGCGTCTCGGGCATCTCGTCGAACTGGGTGTCACCCACGTGGAGTTGATGCCCCTGTGTCCCTTCCCCGGCCGGCACGGCTGGGGATACGAGGGAGTCTCGCTGTGGGCGGTGCACGAGCCGTACGGCGGTCCCGAGGCACTGAAACGCTTCGTCGACCGGGCCCACGAGCTCGGTCTGGGGGTGGTCCTGGACGTGGTGCACAACCACCTGGGCCCCTCCGGCAACTACCTGCCGCAGTTCGGGCCGTACTTCACGGACACCCACCACACGCCCTGGGGTTCCGCCGTGAACCTGGACGCGCCCGGCTCGGACGAGGTCCGCGCGTTCCTGCTGGGCAGCGCACTGGCCTGGCTGCGGGACTACCGGCTCGACGGGCTGCGGCTGGACGCGGTGCACGCGCTGGCGGACACCCGCGCCCGTCACTTCCTGGAGGAACTGTCGACCGAGGTGGACGCCCTCGCCGCCGATCTGGGCCGGCCGCTGTTCCTGGTCGCCGAGTCCGACCTGAACGACCCGCGGCTGGTCACCTCGCGCGCGCAGGGCGGTCTCGGGCTGCACGCCCAGTGGAACGACGACTTCCACCACGCGCTGCACACCGCGCTCACCGGCGAGGCCCAGGGTTACTACGCCGACTTCGGGCGCGCTCCCCTGGCGGCGGTCGCCAAGACGCTCACCAGCGGCTACTTCCACGACGGCACGTACTCGAGCTTCCGGGGCCGGCACCACGGGCGCCCCCTGGACCGCTCGCGGGTGGCGGCACACCGGCTGCTCGGTTACAGCCAGACCCACGACCAGGTCGGCAACCGCGCCCAGGGCGACCGGCTGGCGGCGTCCCTCTCCCCCGGCCTGCAGGCCTGCGCGGCCACGCTGGTGCTCACCGCGCCCTTCACGCCGATGCTGTTCATGGGCGAGGAGTGGGCGGCGGGCACGCCGTGGCAGTTCTTCACCGACCACACCGATCCCGAGCTCGCCGAGGCCGTACGGCGGGGCAGGCGCCGGGAGTTCGCCGCGCACGGCTGGGCCGAGGAGGACGTTCCCGACCCGCAGGACCCGGCGACCCGTGAGCGCTCCTGCCTCGACTGGTCCGAGCCGGAACGTGAGCCCCACGCGCGCGTGCTGGCCTGGTACCGCGAGCTCATCGCGCTGCGGCACGAGCAGGCGGACCTCACCGACCCCGACCTCGCCGACACGAAGGTGGCGTACGACGAACGGGGCCGCTGGCTGGCCTTCCGGCGCGGGGACGTCCGCGTGGCCGTGAACCTCGCCGGGGAACCGGCCGCCATCCCGCTCGGTTCCCGCCCGGTGCGCGTGCTCGCCGCGTGGGAGCCGGTCGAGGCACCGGGCGCGGGCGGGCTGCTGCATGTGCCCGGGGAGTCGTGCGTGGTGCTGTTGCAGACGTGACGTGGGCGGGCACCGGACGCGCGCGCGTAAACGCTTGCGTAAGCGTTTACGCAAGCGCTTACGCCAGATGCCGACCGACGCCCGGCTTCCTCCGCCGGCCCTTCAGGAGGCCCCGCCGTCCGTGTCGTCGGCCTCGCCCTCGGCCTCGCCCTCGTCCCGCAGCTCCGTGAGCCGCTCCAGCAGGATCGCCTCCCAGGCACGCCGCAGATGCGTCCGGAGCAGCGGCAGGGGGCTGTCGTCGCGGCCGTCGAGGCGGGCCGCGAGACGGACGACGGTGTCGCAGCGGGCGAGCCAGAGGCCGCGCAGACAGGGGCGGGCGCCGTAACCGGCGAGGGTGGCGGCGCGGACGGCGGCCGGGGAGCCGACGGCGAGCGCGAGGCCGGCGATGTCCTCCGCGGGGTCGCCGACGATGGCGCCGGTCCAGTCGAGCACACCGCGTACCCGGCCGTCGGCGCTGACCACGAGGTGTTCGCCGCCGAGGCGGTGGTGGACGAGGACGGCGGTGCCGGACTGGGCGGCGAGCTGGGCGGCGGCCGTCGGCGCGAGCTGGTGCAGGCGTACGGGGTCGAACTCGTCCGCTTCGGCGAGGCGTTCGACGGCGCGCCCGGCTTCCCGGCGCAGTGCTTCCAGGGAGCGCGGTGCGGCGCGCGGCACGCCGAGCGTCTCGGCCTGCCGGGCCGGCACCTCGCGCAGGCCGGTGAGGAGTCCGGCCAGGTCGGCCTCGCCGACGGCGGACACGTCGTGCTCCTCCGCCGAGCCGCCGGGCACCCTGGTGTCCAGGGTGTAGGTCAGCCCCGAGGCCCACTCGCCGTGCGCCACGCTGGTCGGCACCGCGACCGGAAGGTGCGGGCGCACCAGGTCCCGCAGGCGCAGTTCGCGGCGCTGGCGGACGGTGGCCTCCCGGTCGGGGGCGAGGCGCAGCACATGGCGGGCGCCGACCCACCAGGTGGAGGGCGGATCGCCCTCGGTGACGGGCCGGACCTCCGGCCCGGCGGTGTCGTCCGCGCCGGCCCCGCCGTCCTTGAGCAGGGAACGGACCAGTCGGCGGACGGTGTCCGCGGTGGGTGTCGGTGCCTGGGTCATGGTCGCGCCGTTGTCAGTCGGGGACGGGGGCTCCTGCTGTTCGTCAGTCCACTATGACCATCTCCCGGCTCGTCGTGTTGAGCCGGCGGCCGCCGTCTTCCGTGACGGTGACGATGTCCTCGATGCGTACCCCGAAACGGCCGGGCAGATAGACGCCGGGTTCCACGGAGAAGCACATGCCGGGCACGAGGGGCTGTTCCTCACCCTCGATCATGTACGGCGGCTCGTGCGTGGTGACGCCGATGCCGTGGCCGGTGCGGTGGATGAAGTACTCGCCGTATCCGGCGTCGGCGATGACCGCGCGGGCGGCCCGGTCGACCTCCTGGCAGGCCACGCCGGGCCGTACGGCCCTGAAGCCCGCCTCCTGGGCCGCGCGCACGAGGTCGTGCACCCGGCGCTCCTCGTCGGTCGGCGCGCCGACGTGGACCGTGCGGGAGGTGTCGGAGCCGTAGCCGCCCTTGAGGCCGCCGAAGTCGAGGACCACCATGTCGCCGCGTTCGACGACGCGGTCGTCGGCCTCGTGGTGCGGGTCGGCACCGTTCGGGCCGGAGGCGACGATGGTGAAGTCGACCTGCTCGTGCCCGTGGTCCCGCAGCAGGCGACTGAGGTCCGCGGCGATCTCGGCCTCCCGGCGGCCCGCGAAGGGAACGTTCCGGATCTCCTCGAAGGTCGCGTCCGCGGCCGCTCCCGCGGCTGCCAGCAGCTCCAGTTCCGCCGCGTCCTTGACGGCACGCAGCATCGGCAGGGCCTCGGTGAGGGAGGCGTACGAGGTGCCGGGCAGCGCCCGTTGCAGTGCCAGCAGGTGCATGGCCCAGGCGTTGTCGCTGACACCGAAACGGCCGCCCGCGTCGAGGAGCGCGGCGGTGGCGGCGTAGGGGTCCTTGCCGTCGGTCCAGTCGCGCAGGGTCAGCGCGGGCGCGCCGGTCGCCTTCGCCGCGTCCGGGGCCTCCAGGGTGGGGACGACGAGGACGGGGTCCTGCCCGGGGGCGAGGACGAGCAGCGTGAGCCGTTCGGTGACCGCGGTGGGCGCGTAGCCGGTGAGCCACACCAGGTCGGGGCCCGGCGCCACCAGGAGCCCGGCGAGCCCCGCGTCGGCGGCCGTCCGGGCGGCGCGCTCCATACGGGCCCGGTAGTCCTCTGCGGTGAAGAGCGCGGCCGTACTGCCGGTCATCCGGGCCTCCCAGGGCGGGTGAAGGATTACGGGGAGCATCCTGCCCGGACAGCGGGGGCCGCGCGAGCCGTTTGTCGTGCCTTCGGATTCCGGCCGCCGCCCGCTCCTCCTGACGGATGACTGCTGCGCAACCATCATCTCCGAGGTTCGGGTCGGCCGATCCCCTGAGCGGCTGCCGACCGGAGGCGTCCGTCGTGCTCGTCCTCGCCCACATCAGCGGGTACGGGAGCGGCTGCGGGAGCGGCCGGGGCCGGTGGACGCGCTGCTGGTCACCGGGGACATCGCGGACCACGGCGCGCAGGCGGAGTACGAGGAGGCCACCCGTGTCCTCGGGCCGCACGACCGGGCGCGCCCTTCCCGGTGCTCATCCGCCCGGCAGCCACGACAGCCGGACGCCGTACCGCACGGTCCTGCTGGGAGCGTCCGCGGCCGAGGGGCCGGTCAACAGCGCATGTCCGCGACGACGGCGCCGTGCCGATGTGCGGACTCCAGCGTCCCGGGGAGCGACGAAGGCGCCCCTGGACGAGGAGCCGTACGGCTGGATCGAGGCGACGCCCGGCGAACTCGACGGGGACCTTCCGGTCCTGTCGGCCTTCCACCACCCGCCGGCCGCCCTGGTGGCGCGGCGGCCCGGGATCGCCGGGCTGATCACCGGTCACGCGCACCCGCCCGCCGCCACCCCAGGGTGCGGACCGGGAGGCCCCGGTCGGGCCGGCGTTCCGTCTGCTGGGGCGCCGAGGGGCGGCTGACCAGTCACTTCCGGATGGTCAGGTGACGACGCCCGGTCTGACCGTCAACTGCTGGTAGCCGCCGCTGCGGTGCCGCACGGTCAGGGTCACCTCCTTGCCGGGGCGGGCCTCCCTGACGGCGCGCGCGAGGTCGGCTGCCGAGTCGACGCGGCTCCGGCCGAACGTGAGGAGCACGTCGCCCCGGACCAGGCCGGCCGAGTAGCCCGGGCCCGGCACGTGGACGCCGACGACCAGGGCGCCCACCTTCTCGGCGTCCACGGCCTCCAGGCCGAGCGTCGCAGCGCCGGACGCCGGCGAGGACCGTGGTGTCCAGGACGGCGCGGAAGGGCCCGGGTGCACCGAGGCGGACGCGTCCCCCCGCACCCCGGACGCGGCTTGTCCCCCCTCGCCCGCCCGCCCCGCCTGCCGTTGCAGTTCGGCGAGTTTGCTCATGCCGATCACCGTGGCGCCGACCGTGCCGAGGCCGATCCCGGACAGGACCAGGGTGGTACCGGCGACCAGGGCGAACAGCAGGGCCCGCAGCCGTCGGCCCCGCCGCCGTGCGGCATGCGGGCGCCGGCCGGGCCCGGACGGGGTGCCGCCCGGTTCCCGACCGGGCATCGGCTTGGGACGCAGTGCAGTCTGTTCCATGGATCGCCTCCGGCTGATGCTCTACCCGGGGCGGCAGCGCACGACGAGCCACGAACGAGTGAGACTGACCGGCGGTCAAGGGCGGGAAGCCATAGCCGTTCGGCCCCTCCCCCGGCGCCGCGACCGCCTGGGCACGGCCCCTGACAGTTCTGGGACCGCGCCTCGTGGACGGCCGGCCACCGGCGGCAGGAGGTACGTCAGCCCGTGTGGCCCTCGCCGTGGCCGCCGTGCGCTCCCCCGTGGTCGAACATCAGCGCCTCGGCGGGCAGGACGACGAAGGGCCGCATCATGCCCACGTCCTCGTGTTCGAGGAAGTGGCAGTGGCAGTGGTACGTGAGGCGGCCGTACGCCCCGTCGAACCTGCCCATGATGCGCAGCATCTGGTTTCCGGGCACCCGGTAGACGTCCTTGCAGCCGAGTTCGTTGGGCGCCAGCGGGATGGTGGTCGTCGGGTCGTACGCGAGCGGGGTGCGGGTGCCGCCGGCCGCCGCGTCGAAGCCCCGCACGACGTACGGGTCCCGTCCCAGTGCCTGGAAGTCGGCGAGGTGGATGTGCATCGGGTGGGGTTTCGGCGCGAGGTCGAGGAAGCTCCACTGTTCGTGGCTCCGAGGGGGGTCAGCCGATCGGCACCGCCGGCGGCCGGTCCGGGAGGAAGCCGTGGGCGCGGCCGGACAGCCAGTCGGCCTTGTAGCGGTCGACCTCGCGGTGCCAGTGCAGGATGCCCGCCATCCAGTTCTGGAGGTCGACCACATGGCCCTGCATGACCTCGCGGGCCTCGGCGGAGAGCTGGAAGTCGTCGTACACGACGGGCAATTCGTGCGCGGCGACATGCTCGAACTGCCGCATCCGCTGGGTCATGAGGTCGTCGACGACGCCCAGCGCGGTCGGGTAGTCGATGCCGAAGAAGTGCTGCACGACGAGGATCGCGTTGTGGATCTCGCCCTCGTACTCGATCTCCTTCTGGTATGAGAAGACGTCGTTCAGGAGGCACGCGTAGTCGACGGCGGCGTTCTCCAGGGAGCGGACGGGTCCGGTGCGGTAGACCTCCGGCGGGACGGCGGGGCCGTGACCCATCCGGCACAGGCTCATGGTCAGGTCGGCGCCGAAGGTGGCGCGGCGCATCTCCAGGTAGTCGACCGGGTCGGGGATGCGGTTCTGGATCTGGTTGGACACCTCCCAGACCCAGCTCTCGGTCATCACGTTCACCGCGTCCTTCAGGCCGCGCCGCTGTCCGGAGGTCATCTTCGCCGTCGTCCGCGTCCACAGGTCGACGAGTCCGCGCTCCATGGCGTTGAGGGGGACGGGCGCTTCCTCGCCGTCGACGGACATGCAGTCCGACAGGCGCTGCGTGGTCAGCCGGGCGGCGGCCAGGTCACGGCGGTGGCCGAAGACGAGCGGGTAGTAGTCGTCGCCGTACGTCCCCCAGGCGAGCCAACTGGAGCTGAGATCCAGGGCCTCGGGCGTCGCGTCCGGGTCGAGGCCCGCCGCGCACAGCGGAAGGTCGTAGGCGGCGAGCTTGTCCTCGTCCCAGACGCCCTCCTGGAGGATGCCCATGCGGTGCACCCAGTCGGTGAGCCGGTCGCGGGCGCCGCCGAGATGCGGGCTGAGCTGGAGCTGGAAGGGCATGGAGAAGTCGGGCAGCAGGGAGGGGCCGACCTTCTGGAAGGGCACGTGCGTGTACGCGCGCAGGCGCTCCGCGCCGGCCGAGGCGAGCAGCGCGCCGACGTCCGCCGCGGAGGTGCCGGGGCCGGTCAGCCCCTGCCACGGCTTGGTGGGCCGTGCCCGCGCGTTCATGTACCGGCTGGAGCGCATGTGCCACTCGTGCCCGCCGGACTGCCAGTCCTGCAGACCCTGCGTGTACGCGGCGACCGCGGCCACCTCGGCCGGCGTGAGCCCCTTCTCCATGGCCAGGGCGGGCACTTCGGTGACCGCGGTGTGCTCGAACTGGTGGAGGCGGGAGGTGAGGACGTCGTTGACGGTGTCGGCGGCCTCCTGGGTGGTGCAGCCGAAGAAGGTCTCCAGGACGAGCACGCCGTTGCTGAGCTCGCCCTCGTCCTCGACCTCCCGCTGGTAGGAGAACAGGTCGTTGCGCAGGTGGACGCCGTCGGAGAAAGTCTCCATCAGGACCCGCAGCGGCCTCGACTGCGCGACGGAGGCGGGCACTTCGGCCGTCGCGTACTCGACGAGCCCCGCCGACCAGGGGGCGCCGCCCACCTTGCGGCGCATCTCGATGTACTCGACCGGGTTGGCGATCCGCCCCTCGTTGATGTTGGACAGCTCCCACAGGGACTCGTTGAGCAGGTGCTCGGTGGCGACGGCGAAGCGGCGGCGCCAGTCGGCGGACATCGACGGCACCGTGCGCGTCCACAGGTCGGCGAGGCCCGCCTCGACCGGGTTGCGCGGCTCGGGCATCGGCGTCGACAGGTCCATCGGCATGAACAGCGGGAGCCGGTCCAGGTAGGCCTTGCCGCCGGCCCGGTCCTGGGTGCGCTTGAAGGTCTCCAGGAAGTGGTCGTCGAAGAAGAAGACCCACACGTACCAGTCGGTGATGAGCGAGAGGGCCGGGCCGTCGCAGTCGGGGTGGGTGCAGGCGCAGAGCAGACCGTAGTCGTGGGCGTCGAGGTCGGCCTGCTCCCAGATCCCGGACCCCTCCAGCATGCCCATCTCGCGTGCCCAGGCGGTGGAGTGAGCGCGGGCCTCGTCGACGTGCGGGTTCAGCCGCGCGGGATACGGCATGTAGAAGTGCGGGAGTTCGAAGGGCTGCTGCGTCATGGCCGGGCCCTACCCAGGGCCCTCGGGCGGCATCCGCGGGCCGGGACATGATCACACCATCGCGTGAATCGGGAGCGAATCCGGCAGTGGGGGACGCAGAGTGTGGCGTGCGCCACCGGACGAAGAAGATGGTCGTGGCGTCGGTGCGGTGGCCCTCCAGGAGGAGGTGTCCGAGGACCTCTCCGGTCTGACGTCCAGGGAGCCGAAGGGCTCGTCCTTGAGGAGGAGGGTGGGAGGCACACGGTGTCCCGGACCGTGGGTCAGGGGAAGAGGGAGCGGCCGTAGTCCCGGAAGACGACGGTGAGGCGGTCGGGGACGCCGGTGACCGGGGTGCCGGCGATGGCGATCGCGCCCCCGCGCGCGGGGAGCAGTCCGGCGATCGTGCGCAGCACGGTGGCTCGATCACCGCACGAAGGCACGCCGAAGCGGTTCGCCTCGGAGACCCGTGGGGCCGCTGGGAGCCGGGCGGAGGAAGTTCCCAGGGGCGCCTCAGGGCCTGACCTGGATCAGCGCATGGGTGCCGCTGGTGCGCCAGGCCTGCCCCTCGGCGGCGACCAGCGCGGCCTCCGTGCCCGCGTCCAGACCGGTGATCACGTCGGATTTCAGGGTGCGCAGGGCGGCGACCGGGCCGGGGAAGTGGGCGGTGACGTCGGCGAAGGGGGTGGTGGGGGACCATCGGCGGTCGCCCACCAGACGGCGGTAGTTGAGGTCGCCCTTGACCACGGTCAGCACGGCCGGGGCGAGTTCCTCGCGGAGGTCCCCGGGCAGGTCCGCGTACGGCAGCGGAGCGCAGGAGAACGGGTGGGCGCGGACCGTGAGCCGGCCGTCGGCCGTCGCGGACCACAGGCGGCGCCCGTACGCCGCGGCCTCGCCCGGCGCCTTCACGAGCCGGCGCAGCGCGTCGACCACGTCGGCGGCAGTGGCGTCGGAGACGTAGTACGGGTACGGCTTGACGTGCAGGACCACCCGCTCGACCCGCCGGTGCGTCAGGAGATGGTCGACGAGCAGCAGGTCCGGGATCAGTTCGCGGCCGGCGTTGTCGGCGATCAGGCAGAGCGTGCCCGTGCCCGTGAGCAGCGTCCACAGGGTGTCGCTGTGGTCGGCGACCAGGCTCGGCACGGCGGCCCGGTCCTCGGCGGCGGCGTCGGAGAGGCGGAAGCCGAGGTCGGCGCGGTTGCCCCACAGGGAACCGTGCAGCAGGGCCATGGCCTGCTCGTCCGCCGAACGGCCGGCGAGGTCGTCGAGCGCGGCCAGTTCCTCGTCCGTCTCGCGGGAGTCGAGTTCGGCGAGCTTGAAGGGACGGAAGGGGTCGATGCCCTGCCAGGGCCCGGGGCCGAAGTAGCCGACGGCGTCGAGGAGCCGGCGGTAGAAACGGCTCTCCGCCCACAGCCACGGCACGTCGAACCAGGAGCGGCCGGTGTACTCGCCCATGCCCCAGTCCGCCCAGCGGTCCAGGTCGTGCGCGTCGGCCGGGAGCGGTTCGATCACTCCCTTGGTGCAGCTCGTGAGCAGTGCCTCCAGGGCGTGATGCTGCTCGGGGCCGTACGGGAACGCCTCGCGCACCTGCCGGACGATCGCGGGGTGCCGCTCGGCGAGCACGCTGTGCGGGAACGAACCGGGGTCGTCACCGAAAATCACGGGCGCGGACGGGCCGGGCGCGGACACGGGCGGCGGGGTGTCGGGCATGCGCCTCACGGTATCGCGCAGGCCGCGAACGTCGGCGCGCACGTCACACCGGCCGCACGCACGTCACCGGCCCGCACCCGCACCCGCACCCGCACCCGCGACGGTGTCACCGGCACCGGCACGGGCCCGCGTCACCCCACTCTGATCTCCCGCTCCAGTTGCGTGACCAGGGTCAGGTACCGCGCCCGCCGGGGCACCGGGACCATGCCGCGGATCATCACGTGCCACATCTCGGCCAGTCGGCGCGGCTGTCGGGTCACCGGCTCCAGGGAGCGGCTCACGACGCGGGTGCCGACGAAGAAACAGACGAGGGAGTGGGCGACGGCGTCGACGTCGGTGTCCGGATGGAGGTCGGCCTCCTTGACCGCGCCGAGGAGTTTGCGGGTGGAGAGCTCCAGCCACTCCGTGAAGGGGTGCCGCAGCGGCGGGCGCACCTCCAGCCCTCCGGTGGCCAGGCGGAGGCCGGCCCGCGGAATCGGGTCGTCGACGGACAGCCGCGCTATGCCGAAGGTGATGCGCACCAGCGCTTCGAGCGAGGTGTAGCCCCGGCCGTCCGCGTCGCTCGCCAGCCGGCGTGAGGCACGGGACTGCAGTTCCATGATCGCGTGGGCCAGGTCCTCCTTCGCCGCGAAGTGGAAGTAGAGGGCGCCCTTGGTGACTTGGGCGTGCTCGACGATGTCACTCAGGCTGGTCGACTCGTAGCCGTACCGGTCGAACAGCTCGGCGGCGGCCACGATGATCGTCAAACGGGTCTGCTCGGCGCGTAACTGCCTCGGCATGGACGGGACACTCCTGCGGGAAAGAACGGGTCATGCCGTTTGTTTCTGGCCTCGCCGTCCACGATAGCTCACCCGGCCGCGGTACCCACCGTGCAGGCGAAGACCGTCGACTCTCCCTGTGTGCCCACGACTTGTACGTCGGTCCCGTCCCCGTCCGACGCCGCGATCCAGGTGGGTTCGTCCAGCTCGGCATAGCGGTGGAAGGTGATGTGGAAGGACACCGGTGAGCGCGCCCCCGCGGTCCGCGCCCGTACGGCCTGCCGGGCGGCCTCCAGCAGCAGCGTGCCGGGGGCGTGATCGAGGGGGTGGTCGAAGAAAACGGGGTGTGCGGTATCTACTCGCAGCTGCCAGAGGTCCGGCCGCCCGGACGGGGCGAGGACGACGTCCCCGGACAGCGCACGGCCGACGGCGGCGGCGGGCAGCGGGGGCGGCAACGGCACAGGGGCCACCGTGGCGGCCGTACGGCCGCCACGCAGCCGGCGGTAGACGGGCTCGCTGACGCAGGTGAACGCCACCCGCGCGGTCGCCACGCGTTCCCCGCCGCGCAGGACCTCCGCGGTGTAACGGGCACCCACCGGTCGGCGGCCCCGGTACTGGACGTCGACGAAGACGACCTCGACGGTCAGCTCCGCCGGGACCGCGCCCACGGACAAGTGCTGTGCGAACGTGTCGACTTCGAACTCCTGGAGCACGAAGTGGTGGTCCAGCGGCACGTCGTACTCGGTGTGCGCGATCAGTGTCCCGCTCTGCCGCACCGTCTCCACGACGAGCAGGGGGTCGTACGCGGACCAGTCCGCCGACACGTGTAAACCGTGCGCGCGCGGCCATTGCGCCGAGACGGAGAATCGGTCGGGCTCGTTCCGTGTCCAGCCGGTGAGGAGAGTCTCCGCGACCGCCGCGCGGTGGACGAGTTGACGCGGGACGGTCGCGGTCATGGACAGGGATTCGGCACGTTGCCGCGGTTGAGGCATGTCTCTCCCTACGGTCCCCCCGAAAGGCCAGGTGCGGACGGTGAAACGTCCGCTCCGGTGAGCGTTTAGAGTACGAGGCACCCGGTTTGTTTTCAATGAGACCAGTCCCGCGCACCTTATGATCGGGGTCACCGCGGCACACCGACTACGGAACCGGACAACGCGGCGCAGCGGAGGGGCTCTTATGGCACGACAGGAGCGCGCCATCAGGACGCGCAGGGCGATCCTGGAAGCGGCGGGCGCGGTCTTCGACGAGCACGGCTACACCTCGACCACCATCGCCATGGTGCTGGAGCGGGCCGACGTCACCAAGGGCGCCCTGTATTTCCACTTCCCGTCCAAGGAGGCGCTCGCTCAGGCAGTGCTCGACGAGCAGGTGCCGTTCGGGACGGTTCCGCCACAGCCCTGCAAGTTGCAGGAGATGATCGACATGACCTTCGTCGTCGGTCAACGGCTGCTGGGCAACGCCCTGTTGCGGGGCAGCGTGCGGCTGGCGGTGGACCAGGCCTCGCCGTCCGGTGTCGATCACGGCGAGCCGTTCCGGCAATGGGCGGACCGGTTGACCTCACTGCTGGAACAGGGCCGGGCGCAGGGCGAGTTGCTGCCCACGGTGGACATCCGGGAGACGGTGGAGCTGCTGGTGGGCTCGTTCACCGGCATCCAGCTGATGTCGCGGGCGCTGACCGACCGGGACGATCTCGGGCACCGGTTGTCCGTGCTGTGGGCCCATGTCCTGCCGAGCATCGCGGTGCCGGGGCTGCTGCTCGCCCTCGACAGCAAGGCCGACCGCGGCGCCCGGGTCCTCGCCTCGCTCGACGCGGCGACGTCGTGATCCTGCTGACCGGGGCGACCGGTACGGTCGGCGGGCTGACGGCCCGGCGGCTGTCCGGCGGCGAGCCGGTGCGCCTGCTGACCCGGGACCCGCGACGCGTCGCCGGCCCGGCGGGAGCGCACGCCGAGGTGGTGGGCGGGGACTTCGAGGACCCCGCCGGTCTGCGGCGGGCGCTGACCGGCGTGCGGTCCGCCCTGCTGGTCACCGCGGATCCGCTCACGCACGCCCATGACGAGAACTTCCTGACGGCCGCCCGCGCGGCGGGAGTCCGCCATGTGGTGAAGGTGACGACCCTGTCGGTGACCGAGCCGGACGCCACCGATCTGGTCACCGAGTGGCACCGGGAGAACGAGCGGTTGCTGCGCGCCTCGGGTCTGACCTGGACCCTGTTGCGGCCACGGGCCTTCATGTCGAACACCCTGGGCTGGGCGCGCTCGGTCCGCGAGGAGGGCGTGGTGCGCGCCCCGCACGGCGACACGGAGACCGCCGCGGTCGATCCACGGGACATCGCGGAGGTGGCGGTCCGCGCGCTGACCGGCATCGAGGAGCACGCGGGGCGGGCACACGCGCTCACCGGGCCCGAGGCGGTGAGCCCGGTCCGACAGACGGAGATTCTCGCGGCCCTGCTCCATCGGCCGCTGGAATTCGCGGAGTTGACGCAGGACCAGGTGCTGCGGGGAATGCTGGAGCGGTATCCGGCTCCGGTGGCGCGGGCCCTGGCGGAGAGTGCCGTGCGGGGGCGGGAGGGGACCAAGGCGCGCGTGCACCCGACGGTCGCCGAGCTGCTCGGCCGGCCCGCGCGGTCCTACCGGGACTGGGCCGCCGAGCACCTGTCCGCTTTCCGCGCCTGACCGGACGGCGGGCCGGCCGGTGCCCATCCGCACCGGCCGGCCCGCCCGGTCGAGGGACCTCGCTCAGAACGTCAGCTTCCAGCCGTTGATCCTGCCGGTGTCCTGCGCGGCCGTGTCCTGGACGCGCAGCTTCCAGGTGCCGTTGGCCGTCTCGGAGGACGCGTTGACGGTGTAGGTGGTGGTGACGTTGTCCGCGGAGTCCGAGGAGCTCGCGGCCTTCAGGCGGTACGCCGTACCGTCCGGGGCCACCAGGTCGATGACCAGGTCGCCGCGGTAGGTGTGGGTGATGTCGACGCCGACCGGGAGGGCCGAGGGGGCACTGCCGCTGCGGCCGCTGACGGCCAGGGAGGACTCGACGGCGGACCCGTTGTCCGGGATGGTGACGGCGGTGGTGCTGGCGAAGGTCGCCCCCGTGGACGTACCGCCGCCGCTGACGGCCGTCACCGTCTTGGCGGCGTCCGCCAGACCCGCTCCGCAGCCGCCGGAGCAGGCGCCGGGCAGCGCGCGGGCGTTGCTCTTGACGGCGGTCTCGATCTGCGCCGGGGTCAGCGCCGAGTTGGCGGACTTCATCAGCGCGACCAGGCCTGCGATGTGCGGGGTGGCCATGCTGGTGCCCTGGTAATAGGCGTACGACTCCGTGGACGGCGTCTGGGTGCCGGAGTTGAGCGTGGACAGGATGCCGTTGGCGGTGCCGGTGCTGGTCTGGCCGCCGGGCGCCGAGATGTCCACGAGGGTGCCGTAGTTGGAGTACGAGGCCTTGGCGCCGGTGCGGTTGGTCGCGGCGACCGAGATGACGTTGCCGCAGTTGCCGGGTGAGTGGTTGGCCACGTTGTCGTTCTCGTTGCCCGCCGCCACGACGACGGTCGTGCCGCGGCCGACGGCGGCGTTGATGGCGCTCTGGGTCGCCGAGGTGCAGGCCCCGTCGCCGCCCAGGCTCATGTTGATGACCTTGGCGACGTTGGTGTTGGCGGGCACACCGGAGACGGTGCCGCCGGACGCCCAGGTGATGGCGTCGATGATGTCGGAGTCGTAGCCGCCGCACTTGCCGAGCACACGCACCGGGGAGATCTTCGCGCCGTACGCGATGCCCGCGACGCCCTTGCCGTTGTTCGTGACCGCGGCGATGGTGCCGGCGACGTGCGTGCCGTGCCAGGAGGAGGTGCTCGCGGGGATGCCGGAGCCGCACTCGTTGGCGGCGTAGTAGTCGCCCGGGTCCGCCGGGTTGCTGTCGCGGCCGTTGCCGTCCACCGCGACGGCGGTGTCGGCGATGAAGTCGTAGCCGCCGACGATGTTCGCGGCGAGGTCGCTGTGGGCGACGTAACCGGTGTCGATGACGGCGACGGTGACGCCGGTGCCGGTGGTGGTGTTCCAGGCGCCGGGCACGTTCATGCCGGCCGTGGACTCGAACAGGTCCCACTGCTTGGCGTACTCGGTGTCGTTCGGGTCGGCCTTCGCGGTGTTCAGGCGGTCCGGGACGACATAGGCGACCTGCGGGTCGGCCCTGAACTCGGCGACCACGTCGGCCACGTCGGCGGAACTGGGCCGCTCGCCGAGGTCGACGAGGGCGGCGCCGGTGCCGAGGCGGCGCTGGAAGTCGACGTCCTCGCCGGTCTCCTTGCCCTTGGCCGCGGCGTCGGCCTCGGCGGCCGTGTTCGATCCGGCCTCGGCGGCACCGGACTTGTAGCCGACGATGAGACGCTCGGCCGGGGTGCCGGGCGCGGCCTCGGTGAACGCGGCCGGGAGGGACGGAGCCTTGGGGGCGGGTTCCTGGGCGACGGCGACCGAGGCGGTGGTGGCCGTCAGCAGGGCCGCGGAGACCGCGGCGACGGATATCAACTTCCGTCCGGAGGTGGGGAAGGTGCGCAAGGGCTTGCCTTTCGTGGCCGTACTCCGGGCAGCACGGAGCGGTGGTCGATTCGCTTCGGCGGTGAAGCGGCGGGGAGTGTGCAGCGGTGCTGCTGGCAGCGGTGGGGGCATTGAGGAGCGCGCGGTGGCCGGCCAGACGCGGGGTGTGACCCGTCCGGGGTTACCTGTGGGTCAGCTGTGGTCGAACGATAGGCAAAGGGCAGGTCATCGGGATACAGGGGAAACCCTTGATCCGGCCGGAAACCCACCCTCGACAGCGGGCAGTTGACCGGGAACGGTTCGTTTTGCGCGGGTTGGGACCCCCGTGAACGCGCCCGGCCGGTTTCCCGTACTGGACGGCAGCGGTCCGTGCACCCACAGAAGCCAGACCGTTCCGCCCCGGCCGAGGAGATGTTCCGGATGTCCCGGACCACCGCACACCGCACCACCGCCCTGGCGGTCTCCGTCTCGACCTCCCTGCTGCTGGGGATGTGGGCGGCGGCGCCCGCCGTGGCGCACGGCGCCCCGACGGATCCGGTCAGCCGCGTCCACGGCTGCTCCCCCGACGGCGGCGCCACCGGCACCGCCGCCTGCCGGGCCGCCGTCGCCGCGAACGGTTCGCCCTTCACCGCCTGGGACAACCTGCGCGTCGCGAACGTGAACGGGCGGGACCGGCAGACCGTCCCCGACGGGAAGCTGTGCAGCGGCGGGCTGCCCGCCTACCGGGGCCTCGACCTCGCCCGCCCCGACTGGCCGTCCACCCGCCTGTCCCCGGGCGCCGCCCTGTCCATGCGGTACGTCTCGACGATCCCGCACACCGGCACGTTCCGGCTCTATCTCACCAAGCCCGGATACGACCCGGCGCGACCGCTGACCTGGTCCGACCTGCCGGACAAACCCTTCGCGGAGGTGAAGGACCCGGCACTGACGGACGGGGCGTACCGATTCACGACGACCCTGCCGTCCGACCGGGCGGGACGGCACGTGCTGTACACGGTCTGGCAGAACAGCAGCACGCCGGACACCTACTACTCGTGTTCGGACGTGGTGTTCCCGGCGGCGAAGAGCGCGGGGGCGCAGGGGCCGGGAGCGCAGAGGCCCGCAGCGGAGGGCTCCGGGCCGGCGAGTGCGGCAGCCGAGGCCTTGGTCCCGGCCGCGGCGGACAGCGGGCAGGACCGCGCGAGCGCCCGTCCGTCGCCGGCCGGGAAGCGCGCCGCACCAGCGAGTGAGCCGCCCGCCGGCCGCTCCGCCGCTTCCGAGGCCGGCACCGCACCCGGGAGCACGCCGGTGGCCTCCGCCGCCGACGTGGACCCCGGCTCCTCCGCCCCCACGCTGGCGAGCGGCGCCGCCGCGGTGCTGCTCCTCACCGGGGGCGCCGCTCTGGCGCTGCGGATGCGCCGGCGCTGACCGTCCGGCGCGACGGTGCCGGCCGACGTGCGTCGCCCGCCGCGCTAGTTGACGTAGACCGGCGCGCCGCCGTCCGTCACCGGGGCGTACTTCGCGGTGAAGTAGCCGTTGGCGAAGCACAGCGAGGAGCCGGACGCCTTGGTGAACTGCTGGTTGGTGAAGGTGATGCTGTTGTCGGCGTTGTCGGCCTTTCCGATCAGGCTGGGCGTCCGGTAGACGCAGTTGATGCTGCCGAGCAGGGTGCGCAGCACGACCGTGGTCTGGATGGCGGAGCCGCTCGCCGGGGTGACCGTGAGGGTGCCGTCGGAGTTCACGGAGGTCGCGTACGGCAGGTTGTTGACCGTGATGCTGGTGACGCCGAGCACGCCGACGACGTTGGCGGTGCAGCTGCCGCTGTCGAAGGTGTGGGCGGTGACCGACTCGGTGGCCGTGCCGGGCGCGGCCGGGTTGTCGGTGACGGTGGCGGTGAACTGCGAGGACGTGCAGGAGATGCCGCTGGTGCCGGTCGCGCTGGAGTAGAGGGTCGCGGTGGTGCCGGTGGCGAGCGGCGCGGTGAGGACGTCGCCGACGGCGACGGGCGTACCGCCGAGCCCGCCGGTGGTGAGGACCGGGGTCTCGGCCGCCGACGCGGGAACGGCCGCCGGGAGGGTGAGGGCGGCGACGGCTCCGGCGAGGGTGAGGAGGGATCGAGTACGCATGCGGGTGCCTCTTTCTGGGGTGGGGGACCGATGCCCGCGGCGGGAGAGCCGGTTCCCGCGGTGCGGGTGCGGCTTCCAGGGGTGCGGGTGCGGCTTCGGGGTGGGGGGTTCGGCTCCCGAGGTGGGAGTGCGGCTTCCAGGGACAGGCGGGGTGCGGTGCGGAGTGCGGCTTCCAGGAAAGGCGGGGCGCGCGGTGCGGAGTGCGCCGTCGCCGGCCCGTGACGCCTTCTCCGTACGTGACGGACCGGCGGCGGCAGCCGGCCGGTGACCGGCCGGAGACCCGATGGGGGGAGGGCCTCCGGCCGGGCCGGCCGGACAGACTGCCCGGCGCGGCCTCAAGGGGAAGCGACCGTGCGGGTGCCGTGGAGGTCGGACGCGGGCGATGACATGCCCGTACTGGACAGAACGTCCGGGAAGCGGCTGGATCCGGCGCCACGGATCCTGGCGAGCCAGGGAGAGTTGTAGACCTGATGGTCAGTCAACGTCAAGGCGTGTCACGGCAGTTGGTGCGCCCGCCGGGGCCTTTTTGTCACCGGGGGAGCAGTCCGGGCACAGGTGGCACACAACCGGCACCCTTTTCGCACAACATGCTTGACCCTCGAATGTAACCGCCGGTAACTTCCCCATCGGCTACTGATGCGTAACCAGGAAATCCCCTGTGACCGCCGGGAGTTGCGAGGGGGCACGCGCATCCGTTCGCTGTCCGCGCCAGGGCAACGTGCCACTGAACCTGAAGCCCGATCGCATTGACTATGCCCATGAGAGCAGAAGATGGCCTCGTCCCCGTCCCCGTCCCCGGACGTCAGCTCGTCCGCCGGCAACACCCCTGAGAACACGGACAGCGGTTCCGCGACCGCGACGCCCGAAACCCCCGGCAGCTCCGTGAGACGCGGGCGGGTCAGGGCGCGACGGGCCGCGATCATGGCGGTGCCGGCCGCCGCGGTCGCCGCGGGACTCGCCATCCTGACGGCCGAGGGAGCGCTGGGCGTGCAGTTCGCCATCTCCGGCATGCCGTTCACGGTCACCGCCACCGAACTCAACGGCACCGGATTCGAGCAGTTCGGCAGCCTCGACAACATGGCCGAGGGCAGCCCCAACGCGGGAGACACCGGCGGCCAGGTGCTGGTCGTCACCTCCGCCATCAAGAACGCGACGCTCACCAAGCTGTGCCAGAGCGTCGACCTGGGCGGCACCAACCTGCTCATCACCGCGGGCAGCGGGGCCCAGCCCGTCCAGGCGAGCGATCTGACCACCGACTCGACCGAGCTGTCGGGCGACGCCGCCTTCAAGAACATCGAGATCGGCAACGACGCCAGCACCCTCACCAAGGCCGGCGTGAAGGGCCCGATCGGCGTGTTCAGCCAGCAGGCCGACACCGTGCGGATCGCCAACCTGCGGCAGACCAACTACGCGACCACCGCAGGGGTGTTCAAGCTGCCCGGCCTGAAGCTCGGCTTCAGCGACAAGGGCTGCTGATGCCGGGCCGGCCGGGTCAGGGGTCCGCCTTCCGGCGCTGGCGGGCGGGCCGTCCGTTCTGGGGCGGGCTGCTGCTCGCCCTGGGCGGTGCGGAGATCCTGCTCACCGAGAAGGCGTCGCTCAAGGTCATCCTGCACATCGGCGCGCAGGGCCTGGCCGGCTACCTCCTGCCGGCCCTGATGTTCCTGCTCGGGCTGCTGATCCTCTTCAACCCCACGCAGCGCCTCTTCTACTCGATCACCGGCATCCTGCTGTCCCTGGGCACCTGGCTCACCTCGAACCTGGGCGGTTTCTTCGTCGGCCTCCTGCTGGGGGCGGTGGGCAGCTGCCTCGCCTTCGGCTGGCTGCCGGACCAGGAGCCGCGGGTGAGCCGACGTCAACGTCGGAAGCGGGCGCGGGAGGCGGCGGGGGCTCAGCCGAGAACGGGCCGTGAGCGGACGGCGCATGAGCGGATGGCGCATGAGGAGACGGGCCGTGCGGGGACGCCTCATGAGGAGGCGGGGCGCGAGGAGCCGGCCGGCCACGAGCCCCTGTGTGAGGAGCCCGTTCAGGAAGCGCCCGTTCAGGAAGCGCCGGCTCAGGGGCAGGCCGGCCAGCGGCACGCCGTAGAACCCGCCTGACCTCGGGCTCGGCCGCCCGGTGAGCGCGTCGGGCGGCCGAGCACGAGTCAGTGCGCGCTCGGCCGCGCGCCGGAGGCCGTGCCGGGCCGGGCGCCCGAAACCCTGTACGACCGCGCGCCGCCGACCGCCCTCATGACCGGCGCGCCGCCGGGCAGGCCCACCACCCCCTCACAGCCGCCCCTCCCCCGCCCTCGCCCCCGCCCCCGCCCCGCCCTGAGCCGGGGGTGTGTCTCGCCGAGGCAAAGATCATCACGATGCGGCACCGACAACTCACTGCGAGCGGCCGATCACTTGACTACCGGCGGTCACACGCGGTTGGCTCCTGGCCAGTGAAGGTTCAACCGGCGGCGCACTCCAGCGCCGCGGCCGGGCTTTCGCGTTCCTCTTGCTCGGCCGCACAGCGAGGTGCAACCCTCCATGAACACTCCTCCCCCACCTCAGGCCTCCCCGGGATTCCTCCGCACCGCCGCCCTGACGGCCGCACTCTGCCTGCTCCTCGCCGGCTGCTCCGGATCCGGCGGCGCCGGGCTCGCCGCGGACACGGACGCGGCGGGCGGTGCGGGCACCGGCCGGATCAGGGTCGCCCTGATCACCCACGGCGGCGAGGGGGACGCCTTCTGGGACCGGGTGCAGAAGGGCGCCCGGGCGGCGGCCGCCAAGGACGGCATCGAGCTGACGTACGCGAACGACTCCGACCCGGCCCGGCAGGCGCAGCTGGTGCGGGACGCGGTCCGTGACAAGGTCGACGGCATCGCGGTGACCCTGGCCAAGCCGCAGGCGATGAAGACGCCGGTCGCCGAGGCGAAGGCGGCCGGGATCCCCGTGGTCGGTCTCAACTCCGGGATCGCCGCCTGGCGTTCCCAGGGGCTGCTGGAGTACTTCGGCCAGGACGAGAGTCTCGCGGGCAGGGCCGTCGGCGACAAGCTGGACGGCCTGCGGGCCCGCCACGCCCTGTGCGTCATCCACGAGCGGGGCAACGTCGCCCTGGAGGCGCGCTGCGCCGGGGTGAAGAAGACGTTCGCCGGCGAGACCGAGATGCTCTATGTCGAGGGTACGGACATGGACGCGGTGAACGCCTCCGTCACGGCGCGACTGCGGCAGGACCCGACCATCGACGAAGTCGTCACGCTGGGCGCCCAGTTCGCGCTGACCGCGGTCAGGTCGGTGAAGGCGGCCAAAAGCAAGGCGCGGGTCGCCACCTTCGACCTCGACAAGGACCTGGTCGAGGCCGTGCAGGACGGGCAGGTGCAGTTCGCGGTGGACCAGCAGCCGTATCTGCAGGGCTACCTCGCCGTGGACGCGCTCTGGCTGTACGAGACGAACGGCAACCTCAGCGGCGGCGGGGTGGCTCCCGTGCTCACCGGGCCCGCCTTCGTCACCCGGGCGAACGTCGCCTCGGTCGCGCGGTTCGCCGCCGCCGGAACACGCTGACCGGCTCCCGGCGGACCGCCGCCGGACCGAGGCCTCCAGATCCCCGCCCGCTCCCCACCGCCGCCCCCCCCTCTCGCCCCCCTCTCGCCCCGCTCTTCGCCCCCGCTTCCCCGCTGACCGCCCAAGGACGACCATGTCTCGACGGACAGGTGCCCGGCGCCGCCTCGGTTCCATACGTCTTTCCCTCATCCTCCTGGCGCTCGTCCCGAGCGTCACCCTCGCCGCGCTGTGGGGGGTGACGACGAGGCAGATCTTCTCCGAGGGCCTGCGGCTGCGGTCGCAGACGGAGCTGAGCCGGTCGACCGGCGCGATGGGCACCGAGGCCACCCTCGCGCTCCAGCGGGAGCGCGGTCTGTCGGCCGCCTGGCTGGCCGCGCGGCCCGGCTCCCGGGCCGCCCTGGAGCGGGCCCGGAAGGAGACGGACACGGCGGTCGGCAAACTCGTCGGCCGCTCCGACGCGATCCAGCGGGCCCCCGCCCGGATCGCGGACCAGCTGTACTCGGTCGTCGGGTCGGTGGGCAGCCTGGAGTACTACCGCGGCCAGGTGGACGATCCGACCGACATCACCGCCGAGCAGGCGCTGGACCAGTACACCTCGATCATCGACGACCAGGTCCACGCCTTCCAGGAGCTCTCCCAGGTCGACGACGGCGACCTCACCTCGCAGGCCGGTCCGCTGGTCGCGCTGGAGCACGCGGCGGAGCTGGTCTCCCAGGAGGACGCGCGGCTCACGCTCGCATGGCCGTCCGGGTACTTCGACGAGAAGGCGTGGGCCGAGTTCAGCCAGTTGGTGGGCACCCGCCGCTGGATCGTCCAGGACCAGATCGTCCCCTCTCTGCGCGGCAGCGCGAAGACAGAGACCGAGCGGATCCTGCGCAGCGCCGAGTGGCAGACCCTGGAGGCCATCGAGGACCAGGTGCTCGCGGCCCGGCCGTCCGACGACGCCCGCCGGGTCGCCCTGCCCGACCTGCGCGCCCAGTGGACCGTCGCGCTGCGGAAGGTCTCCGACCAGTACGGTGCCCTGATCCAGCGGCAGACGTCCGCGCTGCTCGCCCGGAGCGCCGACAAGGCCGACGGGATGCTGCTGACGGCCGCCTCGCTGAGCGCCGGCGGACTGGTCGCGCTGCTGCTGTGCGTGGGCATGTCCTGGCGGATCACCCGCTCCCTGTCCCGGCGGCTGCGCGGCCTGCGGGAGGCCACGCTCGGTCTGGCGGAGGAACGACTGCCCGACGTGGTGCGCCGGTTGGAGCGGGGGGAGAAGGTCGACGTGGACCTGGCGGCGCCCCCGCTGGACTACGGCTCGGACGAACTCGGGCAGGTGGCGCAGGCGTTCAACACCGCGCAGCGCACGGCGGTGGTGACCACCGTGGAACTCGCCGACACCCGGCGCGGCTTCCGGAAGGTGATCCTGGGGATCGCCCGGCAGAGCCAGAACCTGGTCAACCTCCAGCTCAGCCGGCTGGACGCGCTGGAGCGCGAGCACCAGGACCCCGACGTCCTCAAGGGCCTGTACGAACTCGACTCCATGGCAAGCCAGTTGCGCCGCTACGAGGAGAACCTCGTGATCATCAGCGGCGAGCAGCCGCGGCGCAGCTGGACCGAACCGGTCGCCCTGGCCGACATCCTGCGCAGCGCGATCGGCGAGGTCGCCGAGTACCGGCGGGTGGAGGTGCACACCGACGAGGAGGTGTGCCTGGCCCCGCCCGCGGTGGCCGACGTCATCCATCTGCTCGCCGAGCTCATCGACAACGCCACCGCCTACTCCCCCGCACCGAGCCCGGTCGGAGTGCGGGCCGCGATGGTGGCGAAGGGGCTGGCCGTGGAGGTCGAGGACCGGGGTCTGGGCATGTCCGAGGAGGACTACGCCTCGCTCAACGGCCAGTTGGCCGAGCCTCCGCAGTTCGACGTGGTGGCGCTCGCCGACGACCTGCGCCTGGGCATGTTCGTGATCTCCCGGCTCGCCAGACGGCACGGCATCGCCGTCACCCTGCGCTCCTCCCCGTACGGCGGTACCACCGCGATCGTGCTGATCCCGCACGACATCGTGGTGCCGGCGGCTTCGGAGGCGGACGCTCCCCGGGAGCGGGGCACGGCAGCGGAGCCGCTCGGGAAGGACCAGGGTGCCCTGACGCTCCCGGTCCCGGCCGCCGTCGCGGACCCGGACAGCACGAAGGAGCCGGCCGGCACGAAGGACCCGGCCGACCTCAAGGCCACGGACGCCTCGCAGGACTCGGCGCTCGAACGCGCCGTCCGGGCCCTCTCCTCCCCCGGCCCACCCGCCGCCTCCACCTCCGCATCCGCATCCGCATCCACATCCGCGCCCCGCTACGACGGGCTCACCCCCCTGCCCCGCCGGGTGCCGCAGACCAGTCTGGTCGCCGAACTCCGCGACGAGGCCGCACCGGCCGAGGAGGCCGACGCCGAGGACTTCACCGCGGAGCACGCCGCCTCCTCGCTCGCCTGCTTCCAGGCCGGAACGCTCCGGGCCCGGGACGAGGACGGGCCGCCGTCGCGGAAGGACGAGCGGCCATCGGACGAGGACCAGCCGACGCCGGACGAGGACCAGCCGGCGCGGGACGAGGACCAGCCTGCACCGTACGACGGGAAGGCACCGTACGAGGGGAAGCCACCGTCCGACGAGAAGGCACCTCCCCCGCCGGACCCCCTGGCCGCTCCCGCCGCCATCCCGACCGCCCACACCGACCGCTCATGAAGGACATCGCCATGACACGCCCCACCCCCGCCACGGACACCCAGCTGGACCAGTTGCTCACCGGTCTCGTGGACCGGGTCGCCGACGTGAACCACGCCGTGGTGCTCTCCGAGGACGGGCTGGTCGTCAGCAGGTCGGTCGGGTTCGTGCGCGACGACGCCGAGCGGCTGGCGGCGACCGCCTCCGGGCTGATGAGCCTCAGCAAGGGTGTCAGCCTGGACTTCCGCGGCGGCCCGGTGCGGCAGGCGCTGATCGAGATGGCCAACAGCTACCTGATCCTGACCTCCGCGGGACCCGGCGCCCACCTGGTCGTCCTGACCGGACCGGGGGCGGACGTCGGCGTGGTGGCGTACCAGATGAACATGCTGGTGAAGAAGATCGGCGAGCACCTCAGCGCGGCACCGCGGGCACACGTGGGCCCCTCCCCGGCCGCCCCAGGCGAGTGAAGTGAGCGGAAGCGACGCGGCGGGGCGGCTGGTACGGCCCTTCGCGCTGACCGGCGGACGGACCCGGCCCAGCCGCGCCGACTTCACCCTCATCACGACGGTGACCGCGGTGGATCCGCCGCCGGAGCGGGCTCCACGGCCGCAGCCCGAACAGACCCGGATCCTGCGCCGGTGCGCGCGGCCGGTGGCCGTGGCGGAGCTCGCGGCGCTGCTGGACCTTCCGGTGAGCGTGATCGTCATCATGCTCTGCGATCTGCTGGAGGCCGGTCTGATCACCGCCCGCCCGCCGCATCCCGTCTCGCTCCGCACCCCGGACATGGACCTGTTGCAGAAAGTGAGGGACGGTCTTGGCCGGCTCTGACACCGCCGCCCCGGCGGCACCGGACACCGTGAAGATCCTGATCGCCGGAGGCTTCGGCGTCGGCAAGACCACCATGGTCTCGTCGGTCAGCGAGATCGCCCCGCTGCGTACCGAGGAGTCGCTGACCGCGGCGGGCCTGGGCGTCGACGACCTCGACGGCATCGAGGACAAACGTGCCACCACCGTGGCCCTGGACTTCGGCCGGATCACGATCAGCGACGAGCTGGTGCTCTACCTCTTCGGTACGCCCGGTCAGCAGCGGTTCTGGTTCATGTGGAACGACCTGGCCGTCGGCGCGCTGGGCGCGGTGGTGCTGATCGACGTCCGCAGGCCGGAGTCGAGCTTCGCCGCCGTCGACTTCTTCGAGCGGCGGGGCATCCCGTTCGTCGTCGGGGTGAACGGCTTCCACGGCCGGCATCCGTACGCTCCCGGGGACATCCGGGACGCGCTGGCGCTGCCGGAGCATGTGCCGGTGCTGCTGTGCGACGCGCGGGAGCGGGCCTCCAGCCGGGACGTCCTGGTCGCCCTGCTGGACCAGGTGATCGCCGAGGTGGACCGGAGGGACGGCTCCCCGGGCGCTGCTCGTCCGGTCCGCTGAGCGGTTCGGTGAGCGGTCCGCTGAGCGGTTCGGTGACGGTGGGCCGGACGGGGCGTCGAACTCTGGGCGGCCCAGGTCCCTGCGGGCTGCTGGCCGCGCTGCTGACGACGGCAGGCGGGCCGGGGAGGCGCGCTCCGCCGAGCGCTGTGCCTTGTGCCGGGTCCGGGCCCGGACCCGGCATCCGGCCCTCTGACGGACGCGGCCCTGACGTCCGGGCAGCTACCACCTCGCCAGCACCGGCAACAACTCCGACGCCGCCGTCACGTCGCCCGTCAGCGGGCGGTCGTCGGTGCCGGACGGCAGGGAGGCGGCGGCGGCGAGGACGGGCAGCGGTGGGGGCGTGGGGTGCATCCGCAACGCCCGTACGGCGGTGACGAGTTCGCAGGCCAGGACGGTGCCGTACGCCTCCACCACGCGCAGTGTCTGCCGGGCGGCCTGGGAGGCGAAGCTGGCGGCCTCCTCCAGGCCGTGGGAGAGGACGGCGTGCCCGGCGGAGGCGGGTGTGGCACCTGAACGGAGCTCCGCGAGGGCCGAGTTGGCGGTGTACTCCAGGATCATCGTGCCCGAACTGCTCGCCGGGCCCGCCGCCAGGAACGCGGGCAGGCCGGTGAGGTCCTCACGTCCCAGCGCGGCCAGCCGGGCGACGGAGAGCTGGGCCGTCTGGAGCAGGGCCAGGTTGAGCCCGTCCAGGGCGAGCCCGAGGGGCGCGGCGTAGAAACCGCCGTGGTGGTAGGCCGCGGTGCCGTCGGGCGCCATCAGGGGGTTCTCCGACGGGCAGTTGATCTCGACCTCGACGATCCGCCGGAGCGCGTCCAGGGCGTCCAGGGCGCAGCCGTGCACCTGGGGGAAGGCACGGAAGCCGAAGGGGTCCTGGACGCGGCGGGGTTCGAGGCGCGGGTGGGCAACGGCCGCCAGCCAGGCTTCCATTCCGCCCGCCTCGCCCGCGCCGAGCAGCCGCCGCACCTCCGCGGCGGCCCGGGCGGCCCCGGCATACGGCCGCAAGGCGTGCACCGGGGCGGCGTACGCCTCCAGCGAGCCGGACACCGCGGCCAGGGACAACGCCGTCACGGCGTGCGAGGCACGCAGCAGCACATCAAGGTCATGACAGGCCAACGCCGCCTGCCCCAGAGCAAGGGCATTGCTGCTCAACAGGGCCAGGGCGTCCCCGGGTTCCAGGCTCACGGGGACCGGGAGACCGTGCGCGGAGGCGGCCGGCCGGAGCGGGGCCGCGGCTGCGGCGGCCTGTCGTGGCGCGGTGGCGGGGAGGGGGGCGCTCGGGTGATCCGGCCGCGTGGTGGCGCCGTCCGGGTGCGGCGGGGCAGGGTCGGTGGTCAGCCAGGGGCGTTCGCCGATGAGCGTGAGGCCGGTCTGGGCGAGGGCCGTCAGGTCGCCGGTGCCGAGGCTGCCGTACTCGTTGACGGCCGGGTGGACGCCGAGCCGGAGTGCCTCGGTGAGGGCGTCGACGAAGGCGGGCCGGATGCCGGAGCCGCCGGCCAGGAGCTGGTTGGCGCGGACCGCGAGCATCGCCCGGGTCTGGCGGGCCGGGAGCAGTGTTCCGGCCCCGCCGGCGTGGCTGCGCAGCAGGCGGAGACCGTGGCCGCGCTCGTCGTCCGCGTCGACCGGCACCGAGCGCCGGGCACCGGCGCCGGTGCCCCGGCCGTAGAGGCGTCCGGCCGCGGCGAGGTGCTGGGCGGTGCGCCAGGACCGGGCCGCCCGTTCGCGGGCCTCGGGCGGCACGACGGGTACGGCGACGTTGTCCGCGAGCCGTACGAGCGTGCCGATGTCGAGGGTGGTTCCGTCGAGGACGGCGCGGGCGCCCTCCGTTCGAGGGGGCACCCGCGCCGCTCCGTCCGCGGTGGTGTCCAAGGCGTTGACGGAGGCGGTGACGGTCAGTCCAGGCCGACCGACTTCAGCCAGGCCTTGGCGACGTCGAGCGGGTCCTCGTTCTCCAGCTGCACCTGGGAGTCCATCTCCAGCAGCGACTTGGTGTCCAGCTTGGCCGAGACCTCGTTGAGGGCGGCCACGCCCTCCTGGGAGAGGCCGGACTTGTACACCAGCGGCGTCACGTTCGCGAAGCCGAAGAGGTTCTTGGGGTCCTGGAGGACGACGAACTTCTCCTTGGTGATGGTCGGGTCGGTGGTGAAGATGTCCGCGGCCTGCACGGTGTTCTTCGTCAGCGCCGCCTGGGTGAGCGGGCCGCCCGCGTCGAGGGCCTTGAAGGACTTGAACTTCAGGCCGTACTCGGCCTCCAGCCCCACCAGACCTTGCTGCCGGGTCTGGAACTCCGGCGAACCGCCGATGACCAGCTCCGGGGCGATGTCCTTGAGGTCCGCGAGCGAGGACGAGGCGGTCAGGCCGTACTTCTTCGCGGTCTCCGCGTTGATGCTGACGGAGTCCTTGTCTTCGGCGGGCGCCGACTCCAGCAGCGTCAGCTTCGGGTCGAGCTTGGCCTTCGCCGCCGCGTTCACCGCCTCGGCCGTCTTCTGCTCCGCCTTGGCGTCGAGGTAGGCGAGCAGCGAGCCGTTGTACTCCGGCAGGACCGTGACGGAGCCGTTCTTCAGCAGGCCGTAGGTGGTCTCGCGGCTGCCGATGTTGGGCTTGTACTCGACCTTGATGCCCTTGGCCTTGAGGGCCTCGCCGTAGATGTCGGCGAGCAGGATGCTCTCGGCGAAGTTGTTGGAGCCGACGACGACCGTGCCGTTGTCCGCCGTCTTCTCGGCCAGCGGGTCGGACGTGTCGTCGGAGGAGGAACATCCCGCCAGCAGGGCGGTGGCGGCGGCGAGCGCGAGGGCGGCCACGCCGGGACGTCTCCTGAAGGACCTGCTGTGGGCGGCGGTAGAAGTCACGATTTCCGTTCCGGACGGTGAGGGATGCTCGGAAGCTCTTGCGCTGATCCAATCCAGCGTGTTCTTGATCAGTCAAGTGCAGTCCGGTCACCAAACGGCGTCGACGCGTGGTCAATTGCGAGTCGGTTGTGCGTCGACGGTGAAGGATGCTTATCCGGGCCGCCACCGAATCCGCCGATTCATGCGCGTGTCGTAATGATTTCTTGACGCGGAGTGGCACGGCCACGTGTCCGAAGAGGCTGTAGTCTCCCGGAAGTTGGCGCCGGTCACAGTGGCGTGCGGGGGCCGCGTCGGTGTTGTCGTGTCACACCGCCCCGTATCGATCAGAAGCGGTCACGTGCAGGTCTCGCGCGCCGTAAGACACCCACGAAGGAGGCCCGGTGTCCACGAGTGAAGGGGGCGCGCCCGCCCCGCCGACACCGCCACCGGACCGGGGTGACTCACCTGGTGCACGGGGGGTGCGGCGGCTCCGGGGTTTCGCCGACCGCTGGCCCTTCCGCCGCAAGCTCAACGTCCTGGTCGGTGTTCCGCTGGCCGTGGTCGCCGTGCTGCTCACCTACCTCATCGCCGAGCAGGTGGATCAGGCCCGGCACGCCGACTCCGCCGCGCGCCTGGTCCGGGACAGCGCCCAGGTCGCGGAGCTGGTGGACCGGGTGGAGACCGAGCACCAGCAGGCCATCCTGCTGTCCGTGCGCTTCGAGGCGTCGGGGCCGGGCACCCAGCCCTCCGCCGCCGAGTACCGCAAGGCGCAGGCCGCGGTGGACTCCCAGGTGCGGACGGTGCGCGACATCTTCGGCGACCGGCTGCCGGACACCGAGGCCCAGGCCCTGCGCGAGATCAACGGCCTCACCAGCCTGCGCGACACCATCGAGCAGTCCTATCTGCCCGCCGACAACATCGACCCGGCCTACACCAACGCCTCCAAGGGCCTCATCGACGGCCTCGGCCTGGACCACGACGAGGACCTGGCCGGCACCTTCACCGGCAGTCAGCTGGACTCGCTGCTGCGCGCCGACGCCGCCCACAGCGCCTTCGAGACGGCCGTCTTCTCCGCCCGCACCGGGGACAGCAACGCCCTGATCGAGTTCATCGGCGCGGTCGGCTCCGAGAACGAGTACTCCCACCAGGCCGACCGCTTCGCCCGGTTCGCGACCGAGGCCCAGGCCAACGAGCTCGGCGGGATCGAGCACAACTCCGCCCAGGCGACCATCGGCCGGCACTACGCCGAGCTGCAGATCGACCCCAGCAACCTCCAGGCCGGCACCCCCGACCGGATCCGCGAGGCGTTCAACGAGGCGCTCGCCTCCTACCCCGCCTACCGCGAGCAGTCGCAGACCCGGCTGGAGATCACCCGGTCCCTCATCGACCAGATCGCCGACCGGGCCGACGCCGCCTCCAGCGAGGCCGCCTGGCGCGCGGGTCTGCTGCTGGGCATCGCGCTGTCCGGTTTCGCCGTGTGGATCGCCTTCGCGGTCCTCGTACGCCGTTCCGTGGTGCGCCCGGTGCAGGCGCTGACCGGTGCCGCCCGGCAGGTCGCCGACGTGGCCGGGCGGGAGCTCGCGCGGGTCGCCGACGACGACGCCGAGGACGCCGCGCCGCCGCGGCTGCGCGAGGTGCCGGTCACCGCGAAGGACGAGATCGGCGACCTCGCCGAGGCCTTCAACCATGTGCAGACGACCGCGTCCGCGCTGCTGGAGCGGCAGGTGCTCAGCCGGCGCAACGTCGCCGAGATGTTCGGCAACGTCGGGCGTCGGGTCAGCAACCTGACCACCCGGCAGCTGGCGCTGATCGACGCGGTGGAGCGGGGCGAGACGGACCCCGCGCTGCTGGAGCGGCTGTACAGCATCGACCACATCGCGGTCCGCCTGCGCCGCAACGCCGACAGCCTGATGCTGCTCGCCGGCATCCGTGAGACGGTGCTCGACTCCGGTCCCCTCGCGCTCACCAACGTGGTACGGGCCGCGCTCGGCCAGATCGAGGGCTTCCAGCGGGTCCGTCTGCGCGCCGCGACCGAGGTCATGGTGGAGCCCGACATCATCGGCGACCTCACGCTGATGGTGGCCGAACTCGTCGAGAACGCCGTGTCCTTCTCGCCCGCGGGCAGCCCCGTGGAGGTGACGGTCCACGACGGCGCCGAGGGCGCGGTGGTCGTGGTCACCGACCACGGCCTGGGCATGAGCGAGGAGCGGCTCGCCGAGGAGAACGCCCGGCTGATCCGCCGCGAACGCCTCGACGTGGTCCCGACCAAGGTGCTCGGCCTGTTCGTGGTGGGCACCCTGGCCCGCCGCTGGGAGGTGAGCGTGACCTTGTCCCGCACCCCGGGAGGCGGTGTCACGGCCGAGGTGACCATCCCGTCGTCCCTGCTGCTGACGATGGGCCCGGTGACGGCGGCCGGTGCCACGAAGCACACGCCGTCGCGTGCGCACACCGCCCGAGCGAGGTACGTTGTGCGAGCGCGCTGAAGAACGGCGAACGCTCCCGTGGACGA